>JAUNXF010000127.1 GCA_030539935.1 Methanobrevibacter sp. | reverse complement strand
AAAATTTGAAAAAATATAAAAAATTTAAAATTAGTAAAATTAGAAAAATAAAATTCTTAAAAATTAGAAAAAATAAAAGGATAATAATTTATGATAATCTTTTTAAAAAATCATATCATAAAATTATTAAAAATTTTAAAAAATTTCAGTAATTTAAGATCATTCATTAGACATATTTTGGATTTCACTAAGAAGTTGATTTAAAACTTCCTTGCCGAGACCTTCAATATATTTTATTGATCCTGCACATTCGTGACCTCCGCCATCAATGCCTGCTTGAGGTATCTTATCTGCAAGAGTGATTACAATATTGTTTACATTAAATCCAAATAGCTTATGAACGCTATCAGTTGCCCTTAAAACACCAAAGTCTGGACCATGTCCAAGGGTGATGATTGGTTTGTCTTCACCAATTTCCTTAACAATCTTGTCATGAACGAATCCGCATGTTTTTCCAGGAGCAGGGAATGTGAATTTATGGGCATACTTTTCGACATCCAGGACGTTAAAGTAGATTCCATTTTCAAGTTTGACTCTTTTAATATTAGGCAATGCCGCTTTCATTTGGGTGTCTACACGTCTTAAGTATTCCTTATACAATGCTTCAACCATCTTAGGGTGTTTATCAATATTGTCTACGCCTAAAATAGTGTCAATTATGCCTCTACCGTTCATAAATCTAAGGAAGTAAGCTTCAAAGTCGATACATTCTGCAATTTTCTTTAATTGTTCTCTGTCATATCCCTTTTCTGAAGCAAGTTTAACATATTGTTCCACTTCACCAGCTTCTGCATGGTCTCCTAAAACAGCAATTCCAGGCAAATGTTTAATCAAATCCTTTATATCCGGATTTATGATATGCGCCACTTCGGTTGCCAATGCACCGGCAGTTATTTGTGAGTCTCCACCTACGAGATATGGGTTTACATGAGTGTCTACATATTCATCAACTGCAACGGTACCTGCAATAATGTCTTCATTGTTGCACTCTATGCTTCCATCAACTGTCTCCCCACTTCTCAATGTTTTTGTAATCAATTCTCCAGGGAAATGATGGTCAATCACTACAATTTCAATATCATAGATTTTTGCTTGCATCAATGCTACAATGTCCTCTTCTGTAGATCCGTTATCCAATAAAACGATTAATGGAAGTTTTTGGCCGTGTCTTTCCAGATCTTCCAATGCAAAGGATAAATCCTTTACAACATCTTCCAATTCGTAAAATGGGGCCTTACTTGGAGAACGTTTAAAGTAGTGATATTCAGCATCGTTATCTGGGTTAAACTCTTTTAATAATGGAATGACTGCCTTTTCCATTGCAACTCCTGCACAAATTCCATCTGCATCAGCATGGTGTCTGACAAGAATGGACCTTCCATCTAAAATTGCTCTTCTGATGACTTTTGCAGCTTCTCTCATCTTAGGTTTTAACCTATCTAAAACATCACTTTGAATCAGGAAATCAACATCTTCAGGTTCCGCTTTTTTATCTAAAGCGATATCAATGAACTTTTTCATTTTATTGGCTTCTTCCTCTTCAAGTTTTTCAATGCTGCTTGATTCAATTTGGATTTCGCCATTATGAGTATTCACTTCTCCAATCACTTCGACAATGTCACCTATTTCAATTTCAGGATACATTCTAACTCCAGGCTCGTTAAATGCAGCAGCCCAAGTGATTGAAGTTTCATCGGTAATTGTAAATATTGTCGGTCCGGAAGTTTGTTGAATCTGTATAACTTCCCCATAAACTTTAACAACACTTTTTAAGGATGAATCATCGAGAGTTTCAATTTTTGTTCTTTCAATATGCTTTTTAACTTTTTTAATCACATATTCTCCTTTGAAAACGCTTGCAGGTGCCATATCGACTTCACGTTTTCTTTCCTTGATTTCTGTGATTCTTACAAAAATATAGTCTCCGACTTTATTTGGGGAGTTTCGGGTTCTCATCAATCCCCAGACTTGATTGTTTAAACTTACAAAAAGACCATATCTTTCCACTCTAGTGACTTTGCCTCTATATATGGCGTTAAGTTCCAAGTCACTCATTTCACATAGCCCATCCAATTCGTAAACAATCTCTTTTCCAGAAATATCGGATTCCACAACTATTTTTTCTGGGTTTCTTTCTCTTTCCAATTGTTTTTTCATTTTTTCCTCTTTCTGCTTTTCGAAACATTCATCACAGTAGTTCTTATCAGAGTCGATGATCTTTCCACAACTATTGCAAACAGTAATTTCTCCAGTTCCATTACAGTAAGGACAATCTTCCAATACATCCACTGTTCCTTTTCCATTACACACTTCACATGGAACATCTTGATCAGCATCTAAATCAAATTTTGCTCTAGCATTACTGTTGACTCCTTTAAAGTGATTTTTCATTTCAAAAGTATCTACATAACCGGTTCCATCACAGGTTTCACAAATTTTTGTATCCACGATTATGGAACCAGTTCCACCACATTTCGGACATGCTTTTTTCATTTTATCCACTCTCATAGGATTTGAGATTAAATTGATTCCCTCAATAAAAAGGATTTTTTCAATTGTTTCATTCAATCAAAGAATTTAGATTATTCCTGCTTTTTTGAATAATTCTGAGTTTTCTTCCACTAACTTATTTCTTTCGCCCTGAAGGATTACCGCTTGATTCATTAAAGAGTTTGCTGAGTAGGCATAAGAATTTCCAGAATAGGAATCATTATTGCTATAGTATTGCATAGCCAAGTATAGCTCTTCGCTGGCCTGTTTTTTTAATGAGACCTCTTCTTTGATCAAATCAATATAGTCTTTATATACACTTTCATTTAAACTGTTTTCATACTCTTCAATTTCTGAAAGTTTTGTTTCTGCATCATTAAATTTTTCTTTTGCAATTTGAATATTGTTGTTTCCACTAGCAAAATCGCGACTGTTAATGGAACTGATGGCAGAATTATAATCGGTATCCCCTTCAGTAATGTCTGTATTCAAATCTTTCATCCTGTTGTTTATATTATCGATAGGGCTATTGATGCATCCGCTTATGCTAACAACCGCTATCAATATTAAAACAATCAATATAATGTCTTTTCTCATGTTATCGAATTCTTTTTAATTATATAAATTTTTTAAATAATTTATTAAAAATAGTTTTTATAAAATTATTTATCATAACCTTAAATTACTA
>JAUNXF010000126.1 GCA_030539935.1 Methanobrevibacter sp. | reverse complement strand
AGACACAAATTGATTGTCCATGTCTTCTGCAGCTGAAGCTGCACCAAGACTCAATAAAAGGAAAATAGATATTAATGAAATCAATAAGATATGTGATTTATTAAATTTCATAAAATTTTATCCTCCTTAGAATATTTCCAGTTTTCTAAAATTCTTATAAATAGAGATTAAATTTTTCCAAACTTAAATTGCATTAACTTAAGCAACTTAAAACATATTTCCCCATTTTAATATTTATAATTAATATTTTCTCTTGAATCTTAATTAAGTGTAATATTAATATTTTTATAAATAATAATAATATTTTAATTATTATAATATATATCATTTTTGCTTTATACTTATTAAATTTTACTTTACCGAATTAATGATATAAATATATATTCATATCAAGACTTATATAATAAAAATCCGAAATAGATAGTATTAATAGGAAACATGACTAAAAATAGTATATGATTAAATCAAAATACTACACTGATTACTTTATTCAGGTGATAAATTGAAGGAATTCAAACTTAAATCTCCATATAAGCCACTTGGTGACCAACCTCAAGCAATCGAATCCTTAGTGAATGGAATTAAAAATGGATTGCACGAACAGACACTGTTAGGGGTTACAGGTTCAGGAAAAACATACACAATGGCAAACATCATTGAGAAGGTGCAGAAGCCTACCTTGATCATATCACACAACAAGACATTGGCTGCACAGCTATATGAGGAATTTAAGGTCTTTTTCCCTGATAATGCCGTTGAATACTTTGTCAGCTATTATGACTATTATCAGCCTGAGGCCTATGTGCCAAGAACCGACACATTCATTGACAAGGAAGCTTCAATTAATGAAGAGATAGACATAATGAGACACTCTGCCACCCAGTCACTCTTATCCCGTGACGATGTAATTGTAGTGAGCAGCGTAAGCTGCATCTATGGAATAGGTTCTCCTGAAGATTATGGCGAATTCGCATTTTCCATAGCTATAGGAGATATTTATGACCGCAGCGATATTTTAAGAAAACTCATTTTCATGCAATATGAAAGAAACGATATAGCATTTGAAAGAGGACAGTTCAGGGTAAGGGGAGATGTGATTGAAATCAATCCGGTCCATGGAACACCACCAATAAGGATTGAATTGTTTGGCGATGAGATTGATGCAATAAGCCTAATTGACCCAGTAACCGGCAAGAAGGAGGAATCCCTGCAAAGATATGTCATATTTCCAGCTAAGCACTTCGTAGTAGGTGCTGACAGGATGGACCAAGCACTTAAGGACATTAACGAGGAGCTTGAATCAAGACTTAGGGAGTTGAATCTCAATGGAAAATATGTGGAAGCTCAAAGATTAGAGCAAAGAACTCGCTTTGATATAGAAATGCTGCAGGAAATGGGCTATTGTCCGGGAATTGAAAACTATTCTATGCACTTGTCCGGAAGAAAATGGGGAGACATGCCTTATTCACTGCTCAAATACTTCCCAGAGGACTATTTAACAATCATTGACGAATCCCATGTAACCGTTCCACAGATTAGGGGCATGTACAATGGAGACAGGTCAAGAAAGGAAACCCTTGTAGAATATGGATTCAGACTTCCTTCTGCAAAGGAAAACAGGCCATTGCGCTTTGACGAATTTGAAGCCATTCAAAATCAGGTCCTCTATGTTTCAGCTACACCTGGACCATATGAGATGTCCAGAAGCCAGAATGTTGTCGAGCAGATCATCAGGCCAACTGGACTGGTAGACCCTAAAATAACAATCAGACCGGTTCAAGGCCAAGTTGAAGACCTGCTTGGTGAAGTGAGGAAAAAGGTGGCCAAGAATCAGAGGATACTTGTTACAACACTTACAAAAAGAATGGCTGAGGACCTGACCGACTATTATGCAAAAATAGGCATCAAGGTAAGATATCTCCACTCAGAGATAGATACATTGGAAAGAGTGGAGATCATCGATGACCTAAGGCGCGGCGAGTTTGATGTTCTTGTGGGAGTTAACCTGCTTAGAGAGGGGCTTGACCTGCCTGAAGTGGGGCTTGTAGCCATATTGGATGCAGACAAGGAAGGATTTCTAAGGTCTGAAACATCCCTTATACAGACAATAGGAAGAGCTGCAAGGAATGTTGATGGTGAAGTGCTTATGTATGTTGATGACATGACAGATTCAGTCAGGAATGCCGTTGACATTACAAACAAAAGAAGAAAGCTGCAAATGGCTTACAATGAGAAGTACAACATCACTCCCCAGTCCACTTATAGAACTCTTAAAGATAAGAAGATCTCTACTAAGAAAACTCCTTCAAGGGATGACCTTAAGGGAATGCCTAAGGATGAGCTTAAGCTATTGATCAAAGACCTTGAAGCTGAAATGAAAGAGGCAGCAAACGACTTGGACTTTGAAAGGGCAGCTGTCTTAAGGGATCAAATAGTTGCATTAAAAAGCATAAAAAGTTCTAAAAAGTTCTAACATGATAATAACTTACAATATTTAAAAATAGTTAAAATGAATTGGATAAAAAAAGAAATTTAAGAATAAATATTCAATATTTATTCTTCTTTTTCCAATGCCTCTACAACAGTATGTCTGAATACAAGCACTGCATCATCTTCAGGATTCAATTCCAATGCATTATCCAAACATTTCAATGCATCTGCATTTTGATTCAATTGACTTAACACCATTCCCTTATATTTCCAATAGACAGGATTATGAGGGTCTGCATTCACCGCCTTATCAAAGCAGGAATCCGCTTCATTGAAGCGATTTACAGCAAATAAAGTCATTCCTTTTAAAAACCAAGTTTGCTCATTATTGAAATCTAATTCCAATGACTTGTCGAAGCATTCAATAGCCTCATCTGTTTTATTTAAAAGACCTAATGTACTTGCTTTCATATTCCAAGCTTCAGGACGTCTTTTATCAACTTTTAATGCAGCTTGATAAGCATCCAATGCTTCTTCATACTTGTTTTCTTTCCTTAATTGATTTCCCTTCTCCATCAATTCATCAAATCTCATAGAATCACCTGGATAAGAATAATAAATAAAATACAACAATGTTAAAATTAATCATATTCTCCATTTCATATTATGTTAACACGTGTTAATAAAATTTATGATAACAGTGTAATATTTTTAAAATAAAAAATAAGTTAAAAAAAATAGTTCAAATCAAATTG
>JAUNXF010000049.1 GCA_030539935.1 Methanobrevibacter sp. | reverse complement strand
AATAATTTTTATTTTTTTTTATTTTTCTAGACATAATAATTTTTATTTTTGATTTAATGCCAAATGTAATTGGATCTCTCATTCATTATAATCATTTGGCATATTATTTTTAAAATTGCAATTTTTCGCTTGGAAATATTGATTTTCAGTATATATTGCTCCAGCATCACGATTTGCTGTGTTATCGCTTAGCGTTGTTTCATTTAGTTCTATTTCACCGTTACTCCTTTTGTATATGGCTCCACCAAACCATCTTGCTGTGTTTTCGTTTAGTGAAGAGTTTATGATACTTAGATTGCCCCACATTTGATAGATTGCTCCGCCATTACGATTTGCTGTGTTTTCCCTAAATGTGGATTCAATAATTATCAATTCACCATCATTATGGGATATTCCTCCACCATCACGGGAATTATTTTTAGTGAATGTAGAGTTAGAAATATTTACTTTGCCTCCTAAAGTGTGTATTGCTCCACCATAGAGTTCTGATGTGTTTTCATTTAATGAGGATTCGCTTATTGTCAAGTTTCCTTGCCAATTGGTTATTGCTCCCCCATCATTGTTTGACGAACTTTTATTGAATGTGGATTTAAAGATATTTAACTCGCTGTAATTGTGTATTGCCCCTCCATATTCCTCTGAAATGCTATTTATGAAATTGCAGTTTTCTATTGTCAGCTTAGAGTTATGATTGATTTTAATGGCTCCTCCATTATTGTTTAATGGGTTATTGTAATTTTTGTGTGAGCGTCCATTTTTAAAGGTAATGTTTTTAAGTGTGATGTTTTTTCCGGTTATTATGAAGAAACGTGTTTTTTCTTGTCCGTCAATTGTTATTCCATTGCCATCAATAGTCAAGTCATCCATATCCAATTCTATTCCACCTTCATAAAAATCCCTTTCATAATTTTCAAAGCGGATATTTTTATCAAGAATGAGTTCCTTTTCATGGCATTCATGAATTTTCTTATCTAAATATCCGAAATCAAAACTTTCCCCTTCCGGAATGATAAGTTCATCAATTTCAAGGATCCCTTCACCAATGATTTTGTTTTTAAAATCGGGTGTGGATTTTTTTAATAGAATATATCCATCATTCAGTATTGTTTTTCCTTCATCCCTTACGTTAGGGCTTGTTAAGCTAATGTATCTCTTATTTATTATATTCCATGAACTGTCTTGTGACAGATTATTTTCAAAAACAGTCTTTTCAATGCTGGAAAATTTTCCTGAATTATAAAGCACTGATTTTTTAATATTATTTTCTATAAATTCTCCATTTAAAATACTTAAATTGGATTTATCCTTATCATAATTAACTATGGTGCATTTAGACAGATTTTCATAGAAATTAGTATTTTCAAGTTGCAATGAATCTATATTGTGGATAATGTCATATGGAGAGTTATTGAGTGAAAATTCACAATTGAAAATCTTGAAGTTGCCTTCTTTATTATATATTGCTCCACCTTCATTTTCTGCACTGTTTTCATCGATTGTTGATTCGTTTAAAATTAATTCCCCAAGTTTATTATTATATATTGCTCCGCCAGCTGATGCTTTGTTTTTTGTGAGTTCTGATTTTTCTATTGTAAACTTACCATACCAATTGATTATTGCTCCGCCATTGTTGCTTGTAGTGTTTTCATAGATTGATGATTTTGTTATTATTGCTTCTACATCATTTTGTATTGCTCCGCCATCAATGTTTGCAATGTTTCCATTAATTTTCGATTCAGTGATATTCAATTGTCCCTTATTGGATATGGCTCCGCCCCAGCCGGCATTGTTTCCTTTAAGCGTTGATTTTTCAATTTTCAATTCCCCTTCATTGCGTATTGCTCCGCCATACTCCATTGCAATGTTTTTCATAAGAGTGGACCTTTCAATATTCAATTCATCCATATTGTATATTGCCCCTCCTTTTTTTGAGAATCCATTTTTTAATGAGATATTTTTGATTGTGATATTTTTGCCGTCGCAACAAAATATCCTTGCTTTTCCGCAGGCGTCAATTTCATGACCATTCCCATCAATGATCAAATTATCCACGTCAACTTTGATGCCTGATGAATATTCATCCTCTTCCCTATTGTCAAGGAGTATATCAGAATCTAAAATAATCTCTTTTGCACCGCTATGGATTAAATTATCCAAATATTTAAAGTTCTTATTTTTTCTGCCCTCATTTTTAAATGAGCCTTTGATTTTATTGAGAAATCCCATAAAATTCCCTCATATTTTGAAATCTTATATGTTTATCTTTATTATTGCTGATATTAATATTTGTTATATTATTTTTAAATTTGAAATAGTATGATAATCTGCTGTTTTGCATTCTGTAAGTCTCAATTTGTCCTCATTTAAAATTATTATTTCATTGCTGTTTTCAAATTCACATTTTAATAAGTCCATTTCTCCTTCAATATTGTATATGTCTGTTGCTGTTGCTGCCTCATTATTGTTGAAATTAGAATTGCAAATCTTAATTGATCCATTTTCCCTATTGACTATTGATCCACCATTCATGTCAGAGCTGTTCTCATTGAAACTGCAGTCATTTAAAATCCATTTTCCATGATAATTGTCAATGGCTCCTCCATTTCTTGCGGAATTTTTAGAGAAGCTGCAATTTTCCAATTTGGAACTTCCATAAAATGAGGATATCGCTCCGCCACACTTTCCCCAAAGGGCTCTGTTATATTCAAAATCACAGTCCTTTAGATTGATTTCTCCCTTATCGTTGTATAGGGCTCCTCCACTTTGAGTTGAGATATTCTCATTGAACCTTGATCTTTCAAGATATAAGTTGCTTTCCTTATTATAGATTCCTGCTCCTTGTGATTCGTTGTTTTCAAAAGTGCAATTAATTATGCAATATTGGTCATTGCTTAAATTGTATATTGATGCGCCCTCTTCAGCCTGATTCTTGCTGAAGTAGCTATCCTCTATTCTAAAGGATTCTCCTGCATTGAAGACTGCACCTCCTCTGAAGCATTTGTTATCTTCAAAGTTTGAATTGATAATGAAAAGTTCACCATTTTCATTATATGCTGCACCCCCTCTAAGCTCTACAAAGAATTCCTCTTCAACATAATTGCTTTTAAATCCGCAGGAGGATATGCTCAATTTCCCATTTTTATTATAGACTGCCCCTCCACTCTCCTTGGAGTGATTTTCATTGAATTCACAATTCTCAAGAATCAGATTACCTTTCTTGTTATATATTGCTCCTGAATTTCCGTTATGGGCAATATTGCTTTCAAATTTGCAGTTTATTATTGTCAATTCATCTCCATTGCTTTTAATTGCTCCTGAAGATTGTCTTGATGAGTTGTCTATAAATCTGCAATTGATCAGCTTTAGTGAAGTGTTATGCTGGAGGCATATGGCCCCTCCTCCACATGAATCATCATCAAGCTTATTCTTAAAGTATTTCCCATTTTTAAATGTAATGTTCTTAAAGGTAATATTGTTGGCGGTGATATAAAAGATTCTTGAAAACTCACAGGCATCTATTATGTGTCCATTTCCATTGATTCTCAAGTTGTCCTTGCTTATTTCGATTCCGCCTTCAAAGAAATCCTTTTCTGCCTCATGCAATATGATATCATAGTCTAGATTAAGTTCATCATTTTCATTGATAAGATCTTCAAGATGGCCAAATCCTTTAATGTCTTCAGGCAATTCCTCTTTTAGAGGTTTCAATTGACAATCAGGTCCATTTTCAATCAAACCTCCCAGTTCATCTTCGCTTTTAAAGATATTATTGTTGTAAATGATTTTCAATTTGGGATTGTTGAATTTATCGTTTTTACTTTCAAACTCCCCATTCTCATTAAAGAACAGATATTTTCTTCCATTCCCATCATTTTCATTGCTAATGAAATCATCCTTTAGATTATATGTATTGTGTTTGCTGATGCAATATCCTTCACTCAGATGGATTATTATTGATGATTCACAATCAAATGTGTTGCTTTCAATATTAAATGATGAGTCTTCGTTTCCATCTAGCCTGATTGTAAATTCGCTGTTTGCTTCTTCCAAAAATTCGCATTGGAGTATATTTAGGTAGGAATCACTTAAAATGGTCTCCATATTGTTTATGAATCTTGTCTTAACTAATGTCAAATCACATTCTTCAGTGCTTATGGCCTTCAGATTATCCTTAAATCTTGCATTTTCAATATTTATCTTAGACCAGCGAGCAGATAGGCCTCCGCTTTGGCGGTTATTTAAAAAATGGGAATCTATAATGTTTAAGTCGCAATTGTCAACTGCTATCAGTTCATTGTTCTCATCAATGCAATTGATGAATATTGAATCACTTATGGTGACTGTGCTTGTATAGTAAATTTGGATGCTTCCAGCATATTTGGCGTGGTTGTCCTTGAATCTTGATTTCTCAATATTCACAATATTTTTTGCATATATGGCGCCGCCGTCATATTCGGTTTGGTTGGATGTAAATTCACAATTTATTATGCTTAAATGACCATTGCTTGTTATGGCTCCTCCTCCCCTTTTGCCGTCATTGTTTTTAAAAAGGGTATTCTCAAGGAGTAATGATCCTTCATTTAAAATTGCCCCTCCTTCCCATTGTGTGGAGTTTCCTTCAAATATGCAGTTTTGGATAATCAGCTTTTCTGAGCTGTTTTTAATTGCTCCTCCATGTATGTACTGTACTTGAGCGTCTTTAAAACTAATGTTTTTTAAGATAATGTCATATCCTTCAATTTCAAAAATGCGGACTTTATTCCTCCCGTCGATTGCATGCCCATTTCCATTAATGATTAGATTGTCCCGTTCTATTCGGATTCCATTTAAAAATTCATCAATTTCATCATCCTCAATTATTATGTCTGCATTTAAGTTAATTTCATCCTCATTTTTAATCAAATTGGATAGATGCTTAAAGCTGGTTTCATTGGGATTGGATTTAAGTGATGATTTGATTTTTTTAAAGAGACTCATATTAACACCTAATAATAATTATTCATTTACTGGTTAAAATGTTTTTATATGAGAATTTTGTTTAATTTTTTGTATTGGCATTGGCATATGTGTGTATAGAAAAGAATTATTTTTTTAAAATTTTTCAATAAGTCCATAATATTAATTGAATAGCTATTTATTATACATGGTAAATCAAAACTATTAAAATAATAATCCATAAATTCAATTTAAATAATGCATTTTCTTTGGCTGTTTTTTCAAGAATAAACGAATTGATTTATACAATTTAAATACTCTTTTAAATATATCTAATTATAAGAGTGGATAGAAATGAGTGTAGACATATTCTATGATTTCATATTTAAGGGAGAAAGTGAAGAGCTTGCTCGACTGGTTGATGAGCAGTTTGATGAGAGATGGTTTTATCCCCAATCATTGGGAATAGATTATCCTGAATCATTCAGCTATTGGAATTCCCATGATAGAGATGAGATCATAAATGATGAAATAACAGAATTGAATGTTCGCATTCTTGTGGTCAAAAGGATGCATTTCACCAATCAAAGCATTGAATATGATATTTATGATGAGTTTAAAAGGCAATATCCTGATTTGGAGATTGAACGGATATATGTTGGGGATTAGCTATTTGGTTATGGCAATTTATTTGATTGGATTATTTCTTATGGGGGTTGATTTATGAGGATTGTTTTTCTTTGCAGTGGAAACACATGCAGAAGTCCGATGGCAGAAGGAATCTTTAAGAAGATGATAGATGATGGGGATGTCTCATTGCCTGATTCAAATGAGAATATTGAGGTTTCATCTGCTGGTTTTTCCACATATTCCGGAGAGGAAATAGCTGAATATGCAGTATATGCCTGTAGGCGCCATGGCATTGACTTGTCAGACTATAGGACAACCAACATAAGTGATATTGACTTCGATGACGTTGATTTGGTCTTGACTGCTACAGTGGAAAATAGGGAAAAGATAAGAAGGTTTTATCCTGATGTGAATGCATATACGATTAAGGAATACAGCGGATTGTATGATGATTTGGATAGTGGAAACCCTTCAAATGCTCTTGACATAAATGATCCATCTGGTGGTGGGTTAGGAGATTATGTCATCTGTTATTTTAAAATCAAGGAAGCTTTAGAAAATATTTTAAGAACTCATAAAGAATTTATAAAAAAGGTTGAAAAATGATTGTTCCAGTAGAATATGATTTGGATGAGGAATATAGGAATGCATTGAACAAGGATGCAGATAAGGAGTCCAGGCTCATATCAATCAGCCGCCTCAATTTCATGCATCCCCTTGATGAATTGGTTCTTGATGATGAAGAGGATGTGGATATTCGAATAGCTGCACTTGATTGCCTTGAATTGGGAGGATATACTTTATATGAGATTGACATTGATGATGTTCCTCATGAACTTGCCTTGGCAGTCATATCCAAATACTATTTTTCAGATACATTAAGTGAAGTCGCCTTAAGCCATAGGGATGATGATTTCCGTCTTGCTGCAGTAGAGAATAGGAATCTTAAGGATGAGGATACATTAAGGCATATAATCGAATATGAATCAAATTTCAAGTTGCGTGCTGCAGCAGCAAGACATCCTTTCCTAAATGACAGCAGCCTCTTGGAAAGGGTTGCATTGAATGACCAAGATGCCAATGTAAGGGCAGCTGCAGCCTCCAATTATTCCACTCAGAATATTGAAACCTTGAAGAAGATTATAAGTGATGATGAGGACATTGTTCGAATCTCCGCTTTGAAGAACTTGGTATCCAAATATCTGCTTTTTTATCCAAGTTCGAATAAGAAGTATGATTTCAAAAGAAAATTCGATAAGGTCAGCAGATACCTGATTGGATGGAAAGAGGATAATATTCCCAAGGAAATGAACAATGATGTGGGGATAGAGGATTATCTTGACTTTGAATTATTGAGAAAAATTTATAGGCATTCCACTTTTGAGGAATATGATGATTTGAGGGACGATTTGATTGAATATCTTGAAAGGATCCTTCTTTATTGTGAAATATATGATCCATTTGATGAAGGCAATATGGAAAATGGCTCATTCAGGAAGGAATTGTATGACGATTTGAAGATTGCCTATGGTGATGAAAGGGAGTTGGCCCTTTATCAAATCGGATATGAAGGATGTGTAGGGGAATTGAAATATTATCTGGATTACTTAAAGTCTTTAGACTATAGTTCCTATATTGAAAAGTCAAACAGCTCTAAAAATGATTCTTCCATTGAAAAGCCGATTGATGAGTCCTATTTCATCGCTTTGGCATCTGAAGATCACAATCCTGAAATAGTCCGATTGGCCCTTAAGGCAATATCAGACAATTCTGTCTTGATGAAATTTGCCGAAAGGGGACGAAGAAGGGATATCATTGAAACTGCCATTAATGGATTGACAGATTCAATCTTATTGGTTGATTTGGCAATCAATCGAGTAGATTATGACATTCCAGAAGCCAATTTCTATAATGATGATTGGATATGCGACTACATTTCAAATAACTTAGACGATTTCGACAGTTTCAACACTTATGATTTCTACTCTCATGATTTGAAGCATTACAGTCGTTTGTTTGACAATAGGATGGAATCCCATTATTATGACAGGGTGGCACAACATTATTATAGGGATACATTGTCATATTGCCTATTCAAAAAGATTCAAAACCATTTTGACTTGATTCATGTATTGAAGTACACTCGAAGCTTTGCTCTTAGGGACCTTATAATCTATAAAATTGATAATCCGATTGTTTTGGCTGACATTGCCCTAAATGCAATTGATGAGCGGATCCGATATCTTGCATTCGGCAGAATAAGATTGGAGTCCATTCTAAAATATGTCTATTTGAATAGTGAAGACTTTAGAATAAGGTTGCTGTACCTTTCCAATTCAGATGACAATGAACTTTTGAATGAGGCTTTTCTAAATGAGGAGAATGAGGTCTTGCTTAGGTCTATCTTAGATAATCCCCATTTTGCAATCAGTCCCAAAGTCATAGAACATTGCATTGATGAGGACTCTTCAATAGCTTCCTATGCAGAAATGAAGTTTGCAAAGCAGTTTATTGATTATAGGATGTTGAATAGGAAGTTCAAGAACTAATTAATCGGATGATTTTAATTTGGATGGATATTAATTATTCTATAAAGCATTTGCTTTATTCAATTTATATAAGGACTAATCGAAATATACTATTGTATAGTTAAGTAAATATTATTTTGTTTAATGTTTCTCCATCTTGAAGAGATTTTTTAAGTCAGTATTTGCTGATGTCTTCAAATATTGGAAAAATATTAAGGATTTATTGTTTATTTGTCTAGTATTTAAATCTATTAGGCAAATATTACATAAATTTTATATATTTATTAAAATATACTAAAAATAAAGATTATTATATGAAATAAAGATTATTTGGGGGTGTTAGCCATGGGACTTGAAGGTTCAGAAACAGATTTTGATTTTATGAAAGCTGATTCTAGATTAAACGGTTCTATGATTAACATTGCATTTGTAAATATATTTGAAGATAGATAAGAGAATTGGATTTGAGAAAAATAAAGGAATTATATTAGGAATTCTTCAGATTATCAATATCTATCTTATTTTAACCAAGTTATTTCATATTAAACAAACAATTTTAGGAATCTTAAAACCGCTTTTTTTTAGAAAAACCAAATCATATTTCATTTTTTTATATTAACTAATTAAACTTGTTTTTAATTGATCTCGGCTTTCATAATGCATTTTTGATAATGATTTCATTATCTAAACTATAATATTGACTTATATATTATTAGGAAAAATTAAGGGAGTGTATTTATGTCAAGACAAGACAAAATGATTGCAAACATTAAGGAATTGATGTACGAACCTGAATATATCAGAAACATAGGTATTTGTGCACATATCGATCACGGAAAGACAACCTTATCAGATAACTTGCTTGCCGGTGCAGGATTGATTTCAGAGGATTTGGCCGGCGAGGCATTGGGTATGGACACCAAGGAAGACGAACAAAAACGTGGAATCACCATTGATGCGGCAAACGCTTCCATGGTTCAGGATTATGACGGCAAAAAGTATTTGATCAACTTGATTGATACTCCAGGTCACGTTGACTTCGGTGGAGACGTAACCCGTGCAATGAGGGCTGTAGACGGTGCAGTTGTAGTGGTATGTGCTGTAGATGGAGTTATGCCTCAGACAGAAACCGTGCTTAAGCAGGCATTAAGGGAAAATGTAAAGCCTGTTCTCTTCATCAACAAGGTAGACAGGCTAATCAATGAATTGAAATTGACTCCAGAGGAATTGCTAAATCAATTGACAAGCATTATCGTTGAAGTCAACGGCCTCATCAAGAGTTTGGCTCCTAAGGATAAGAGAGCTGAATGGATGGTGAATGTGGAAGATGGAAGTGTAGCATTCGGTTCTGCATTCAAGAATTGGGCTATCAACGTTCCTATGATGCAGGAAACAGGCTTCAGCTTTAAGGATATCGTTGATTACTGCAACAGCGGCAAAGAGGAAGAATTGAAGAAGCTCTTGCCACTGACTGAAGTCCTATTGAATATGGTTGTCAAGCACTTGCCATCTCCAGATGAGGCACAAGTCTATAGGGTTCCTAAGATTTGGGGCGGAGACATTGAAAGCAAAGCTGGTCAAACCATGGTTAAAACATCTCCAGATGGTCCTTTGGCAGGTATGATCACTAATGTGACAGTGGATAAGCACATGGGAAACCTTGCCACCTGCAGAGTTTATGGCGGAACATTGGAAAAATCCAATGAGGTATATTTGGTCGGTTCTCAAATCAAATCAAGAATCCAGCAAGTAGGTGTATTCAACGGTGCAAAGACCATTGACACTGAAAGGGTTCCTGTAGGAAACATTGCCTACATTACAGGTATTAAGGAAGCCAGTGCTGGAGAGACCATCTGTTCACCTGATGTAATAATTGAGGAATTTGAACCTATTGACCATATTTCAGAGCCTGTAGTGACTGTAGCGGTTGAAGCCAAAAACACCAAGGACCTGCCAAAACTCATTGAAGTATTAAGGCAGGTATCCAAGGAAGACCCGACCATTAAGGTAGAAATCAATGACACCACTGGAGAGCAATTGATTTCAGGTATGGGAGAGCTTCACTTGGAAGTTGTAACCAATAGGATCATGACCAATCAAAAATTGGAAATCCTTGTATCAGAGCCTATCATTGTATACAAGGAAAGTGTCACAGGTCATTCACCGGTCATAGAAGGTAAGTCTCCAAACAAGCACAACAGATTCTATATTGAAGTTGAGCCTTTAGACAAGCCTATTTATGATGCATTGATTGAAGGCGAATTGAAGGAAGGCAGAATCAAAACCAAGGAAACTGCTCAGGACTTCATTGCACTTGGAATGGATAAGGAAGAGGCTCGTAGAGTATGGGATATCCATAACAGGTCCATGTTCATCAACATGACCAGAGGTATCCAATACTTGGATGAGGTAAAGGAGCTATTGCTTGAAGGTTTCGAAGCTGCATTAAAGGATGGTCCTTTGGCCAATGAAGAGGTTGTAGGCTTGAAATTCAAGCTTTCAGATGCAAAGCTTCACGAAGATGCCGTTCACAGAGGACCTGCGCAAGTCCTTCCTGCTATTAAAAAGGCGATTTATGCTGCAATCATGTCTGCAAATCCATGTCTCTTGGAACCTATTCAAAAGGTATTCATTTCAGCTCCTGTTGATTATATGGGCAATTGTAACAAGGACATTCAAAACAGGAGGGGAAAGATTGTTGAACAGAACATCAAGGGAATCGTTGCAGAGATGGACTTTGAGGTTCCTATTGCAGAGATGTTCGGATTTGCAGGAGATATAAGGTCTGCAACTGGTGGTAAAGGTGACTTCTCAACTGAAATGAAAGGATTCGAAGTCTTGCCGATATACTTGCAGGATGATATTGTAAGGCAAATAAGAGTGAGGAAAGGACTTTCACCTGAACCATATGGTCCTGAACACTATTCTGCATAATTTAAGAAGAATTAAGTATTTTCATTAATTCTTCTTTTTTTTATTTTTTAACTTTCTTTATTTTTTTATTATTTTATTATTTTAAGGTTTTAGCTATACTTTTTCAAGATTATTTTTAGATTTTAGGTGTATAAATGATGTTTTCAAATAATTTCAAATATCTGGATGATTTAATTCACAGTGGAGTTAAAGAGATTATTTTGGGCTCTGATATAATTTTAGGTGAAGAAGAGAAATCCAAATATAAAAATGGAATTAAATTAGATGTGGATGATTTGATTATTGATGGAAATGGTCATGTCATAGATGCCTGTCGAAGGGGAAGAATATTTGAGTGCACAGCTAAGAATGTCACATTAAAAAACATTAGGCTTAAAAACGGATATACTCGAGATGAAGGGGGAGCTATAGTCAATACGGATAAATTGACAATTGAAGATTCGATATTTGTAGGCAATACTGCAAATAATGGAGGAGCCATATTCAACAAGGGTGATTTGACAATCATAAATTCATTATTTAGGAAAAACAGTGCTTACTTTGGAATTAGGGACACATATCTATACCAATGCCTCGAGATTTGCCCATCTGGCGGTGCAATAGAGAATAATAGAAGGTTAACCATAAAGCAATCTACATTCACTGAAAATACAGCAGAAGATAGTGGCGGTGCAATATTAAATAGAAAAGGTGAGTTGACTATAATTGAATCCATTATCAGTCATAATAAATCTATTAGGGATGGCGGTGCGATAGAGAATTATGGAGTTTTAATTATTAGAAGATCCAAACTCAATAGTAATTTGGCATTTGATTCTGGAGGGGCAATATTCAATTTGGACGCCAGCTTAAGGATTTCAGATTCCACTATTAAGGATAATGCATCTATATGGGATGGAGCCATAACCTCATATTGTGAAAAAAGATTTTCATTAAATAGGTGCATTATAGAAGACAACCGTCCTAATGATGCATATTGATTATTCTAATTATTTTACTTTTTTTAATTTTCATTCTTTT
>JAUNXF010000009.1 GCA_030539935.1 Methanobrevibacter sp. | reverse complement strand
TTTAATTTAAAATTTATTTAATCAATTAAATAAAATTTAAAATACTTTTTTTAAGGCTATTTTGCAGATTCACCGATTAAGGCATTATCTTTTTTAACAGCTTCAGCATTGATTGCAAATGGTTCATCATCATTTAGTACTGATCTAGTACTTCTCAGTCCAAATAGCATGGTGGACAGATTATGCAATAGAGAAGTTGTAGTAGGCGGGATTACTCCAAGCAATCCAAGTCCAATCAATGACCCATTGAACATTACAATGTGCCTGTAATTGCTGTTTATCTTGTCCAGCATTCCTGCTGAGAGCTTTCTAAGTGTCACCAGATCATACAGATCATCTGAAAGCAATGAGATGTCTGCAACCTCTCTTGCAATGTCTGATGAGTTTCTCATAGCCACGGATACGTCTGCTGCAGACAATGCAGGGGAGTCGTTGATTCCATCACCGACCATAATGACTTTATGGCCCTCATCCTTAAGCTCTTGGATGATGCTTGCCTTGTCTTCTGGAAGAACCTGTGACTTATATCTGGTTATTCCCAAATCATTGGCTATCTTGTTTGCAGCATTTTCACTATCTCCAGTTAGCATGACAACATTTGTGATGCCCAATTCCTTAAGCTCACTGATTACATCATGTGCCTCATCCCTTACAGGGTCTGTTATGCAGAGGATTCCCTGAAGCTTTTTGCCTATTGCAAGGTAGATTACTGAATACTCCTTAATGTTTTCTTCAATAATCTTCTGTTGCTTTTTGGTAAATCTTATTTCTTCATCCTCTTCTACAAAGTGTCTGCTTCCAATGATTGCCTTTTTGCCATCATAAGTGGTTGAAATGCCGTGTGCAACGATGTATTCAACTTCACTGTGGTCTTCCTCATGGTGCAGTCCTTCTTTCTCTGCCTGCTTAACGATGGCTGTTGCCACACTGTGGGCAAAGTGCTCCTCGATGCATGCAGATATCCTCAATACTTCATCCCTATCGTATTTTCCACATGGAATGACCTTTTCCAATACGGGGTGGGCATTGGTCAATGTTCCTGTCTTGTCAAATACGATGGTGTCTGCATTTGCATATGCCTCCAAGTGTTTTCCACCTTTCACCATCATCCGGTTGTCTGAGGCTTCCTTCATTGCTGAGATGACTGAAATAGGGGTTGTCAACTTGATTGCACATGAGAAGTCCACCATCAACACGGCCAAGGCCTTTGTAGTGTTTCCTGTAAGTAGATAGGTCAGCGCTGTTGTAAGCAAACTGTATGGGACAATTGAATCGGCCAGTCTTTCTGCCTTGCTTTGAATGCTTGCCTTCAACTCTTCTGAGTCTTCAATCATGTCAATGATCTTGTTCAGTCTGGTCTCATCATTTACAGAGAGAACCTCAATGACAATTGATCCCTCCTCAACGACGGTTCCGGCATGCACTGCCTTGCCTTCACTTTTGTGGACTGCCAATGACTCTCCAGTCATGGATGCCTCATTGATCATTGCATCTCCATCCCTAATGACTCCGTCAACAGGGATGATTGCACCGGTTCTTATTCTTATCCTATCTCCTTTTTTGATTTCAGTCAATGGGAATTGTCTTTCTATTTCGTTTCCTTCCCCATCTTCCTCAACCAACCATACACTGTCAATGTTCAATGCCAAGCTACTTTTTAATGTGCTTTTGGTTTTCTGCATAGTGTAGTCTTCAAGCATGTCTGAGATTGATAGGAGGAACATCATTGAACCGACTGATTTGTGGTTGCGGGTCAGCAATGATGCAGCTATTGCAGTTCCATCGAGAAGGGCAACATCAGCACGGAAGCTTGTCAAGCTATCCAGTCCGCGGTATAGGTAGTGGCTGGCATGGTAAAGCATCCTTATTTTTCGAAGGGGAATCGGCAAGATGATCTTAAAGAGATATCTTTTCAATATATGTTTTGACAGCCTTATGAAAAAGTCGTTTGATATTTCAGTCAAGCTTATTTCATCACTGGCCTTTCCTTCGTAGAGGTCTGCCTGTGAGATCTTATTCAATATGTGAAGAATTTCCCCTTTTTTTCCTGTGTCATTATAAAGGATGAGTATGCTTCCGTTTCTGTGTGAGATCTTTACCTCGTCAATGAAGTCATATTCAAGCAAGGTTTCACTTAAGCCATAGGTTTCTTTTTTGGTAAAGGCATCTTTGCCTGCACGTACCCTTAATCGAGTACCCTTATCATAAACTATATCATAAATCATGGCTCTTGAATCGTATAATAAATATTGAAATTAAAAATTAGATTTAATTTATTAGATTTGCCTATATTAATTTTAAAATTAGGTTTTATCTATTAGATTTGCCTATATTTATTTTAATAATTAATTAATTTCTAATTTTCAATTTTTAATTATTTTCTATTCATCATCTTCTTCAGCATCGGTTACATCAACACATATGGTCTCTTTTTTAGCTGCCTTTGCATCGGTGTGGATGTCTTCTGCGTTGTCTTTGATGTCTTGGATGGACTCTTCAAGTTCACTTTTGCATGTCAATACCTTTGCCATGCTTTGAGCTGCATAATCTTTGGTCTTTTGTGATTCCAATACTTTTTTACCTACAATTGCAGTTGCGATTCCTCCAACAAAAAGCAATGCATGTTTGTGCTCTATCATTTTGTCCATAATTTCTTTGTGTGTCATAATATCACCATTTTTAATTTTTAATCTAAAAGTAAATTTTTCTACTACTATTTAGACTCTGATTATTATATTTCACTTCGATTTTATTTAAATGTTTAGGTTAACCTAAATAAACATATTAATACTAATTATATATTATTATGTATAACTAAAAAAAATATTTATTTTTCTCTTTAAATCCTTTTTTGATTATTTGAGGGGTTTGCCAATGTTCTTTTGACTATTGTATATTGTAATATTCAATATCTTCACAAGACTCATTAGGTAAACCTAAACTTTATATATTATGAAAACAAAAATAGTATTAGGTTTTAGGTATACCTAAAATAATCTATATTGGTAAATCCTTTTATTTTCATTTTAATTAACAATCCAAAAATATTTTTAAAAATCAAACAATTTATTTTAAAAATATCCCCATTTTTAAAACTAAATTTAAAAATTTTAATTAAACTACAAAAACATTTAAATAATAAGATTTCATCCAATGTAGATTTAGGTATACCTAAATTTCCTACCATTTCGATATCTTGAATATCGCTTGTAGAGTATCTACACTTATCAGACATAATATTTATTCTAAAAAATTTCTTGAGAGGTTTTTAAATGATAAAAAAATTGAATGAACTTAAATCTGGAGAATCCGGTATTTTAGTTTCCTATGGTTCTGGAGGAGACTTGGAATTGAAAAGACACTTGCTCGGCATGGGCTTTGTCAAGGGTGCAGATGTAGAGGTGGAAAAGGTTGCGCCACTTGGAGATCCTATGCAAATCAAGGTGAAAGGATATTCCGTATGTCTTAGAAAAGAGGAAGCAAGAAACATTGAAATTGAAGTATAGGTTTTTGAATCTTTATTTTAAGATATTGTTTAAATGAGGATTTCTGAATCTTTATTTTCAGATGTTCGTTAAATAATGATTATTTAATTAATTTTCAAATTTAAATTTTTAATTTTTATATTTTAATTTTTATCAAATATATTTTTAAAAGGTATAAATATGGCAAATCTAAAAATAGGTTTAGCAGGTAACCCTAATGTAGGAAAAACCACTTTATTCAATACATTGACTGGTTTGAACCAACATGTAGGTAATTGGCCTGGTAAAACCGTAGCACAAGCAAAAGGTCATTATACTCATAATGGCAATGAGGTGGAAGTAATAGATTTACCTGGTAACTATGCTTTAAGTGCTCACTCAATTGAAGAGATTGTATCAAGGGACTTCATTGTAGATGAAGACGCTGATGTGATTGTTAACATTATAGATGCGGCAAACATTGAAAGGAACTTGTATTTAACTGTTCAAATGATGGAACTCGGAGCTAATTTGGTTGTTGCATTAAACATGAACAAGTATGCTCAAGATAAGGGGTATACAATTGATGCAAATAAGCTCTCTGAATTATTGGGAGTTCCAGTAGTTGAAATTGAAGCTAATAGTGATATAGGTAAGGAACAATTACTTAATACTATTGAACAGGCAGCTTCTAATCCAGTGGATCCTTCTGAAAGGTTAGTTTATAACGCTGAACTTAAAGAACATCTTGCTGAACTTCAAGCTGTCATAGAAGAAGATAAAAACTTACTTGATGTTCCTTCATCATGGACTGCAATCAAATTGCTTGAAAACGATGAGATTGTAGAGGAGAAGATTGAAGGATCCTCAAAAAGAATCAATATTGAAAGTCAGACCAAAAGGGTCAAGGAACACTTGCAAGGTATTTTTGGTGAAGGCAGTGAAGAGGTAATCGCAAATGCAAGATATGCATTCATTGATGGATTGTTGAAGGAATCTCTTACAAAGCCATCACATTTAAAAACCACAATAAGTGAAAAGATTGATAGAATTGTTACAAACAGAATATTGGGTTTCCCTATATTTCTTATTATAATGTATGCGATGTTCCAAATCGTATTTACATTTGGGGCACCGTTCCAGGACTTGATTGATGAATTCTTTGGAATACTTGGGGACTTTGTAATAGGTTCCCTTGGAGAGACAATGCTTTCCTCCTTCCTTGTTGACGGACTCATCGGAGGGGTTGGTGGAGTACTGGTCTTCTTGCCTCAAATCATTCTCTTGTTCTTGATCATCAGTTTCCTTGAAGATTGCGGTTACTTGGCAAGGGCAGCATTTGTTATGGACAAGCTAATGCATAAGTTTGTCGGACTCCACGGTAAGGCATTCATTCCAATGCTTTTAGGATTCGGTTGTGGTGTGCCAGGTATCATGGCAACCAGAACCATGGAGAATGAGAAGGACAGGTTGATCACCATGTTAATCGTGCCGTTCATGTCCTGTTCTGCAAGACTGCCAGTGTATCTATTGCTGGTAGGTGTATTCTTTGTAGCTAATCAAAGTCTTGTAATATTGTCTTTATATTTACTCGGTATAATTGTGGCAGTAATTGTTGCATTTATCTTAAGGAAAACCACATTTAAGGAAATGTCCGCTCCATTTGTAATGGAACTTCCTGACTATAAATTGCCTACAATCAGAGGTATATTGATGCACACCCTTGAAAAGTCTTGGGGATTCATTAAAAAGGCAGGTACCATTATTCTTGTAGCAACCATTATAATCTGGATGTTAAGCTATTTCCCTGCAGGAGTAGAGTATGGATCTCAAGAAAGTGTAATCGGTCAAATAGGTACTGTAATCGCACCGGTATTCGCTCCTTTAGGATTCGGTGAATGGCAACCTGCAGTGGCATTGGCATTCGGTCTTGTCGCTAAGGAGGTTGTAGTCGGTACCTTCAGTTCGCTCTTTGGAGTTGCCGAGGAGGGAGCCGGAATCGCGGCAGCAATGCATGGAATATTCACTCCACTTACCGCTTATGTATTTATGGTATTTGTATTGCTCTATATTCCTTGTTTCGCAGCTCTCGGTGCAATCAAACAGGAAACCGGCGGATGGAAATATCCATTGATAATGAGTGGAGTCACTTTAGTGACTGCTTATGTGGTTGCATTCATTGTTTATATGGTTGGACTGGGATTAGGATTGGGTTAAACCAATTCTAATTATTATTTTTTTTTATTCAAATTGACATATTATTTTTTAATTTTTTATAGGTGATATCATGCAATGCAGAATGTGCGGATATGAATTCGATCCAATGCACGGGGGATCCTGTGGCAGTTGCGGACAATGCAAAGGATGTAATAATGCAATCTGTCCAAGATGCGGATATGGGAATTCATTATCATATGAAAAGGAATTTGATTATATTTCAAAACTTCAAAATAAAATCAAATCAATTAAATCTATGATTTAGTTATCATGGGAATATTGGTTAAATACTTTTTTAATCAATAAAAATTTAATTACTCATTTTATTAATTTAGTGCCAAGTTATTCATTTTATTAATTTAGTGTTAATAACTTATTTTAATCAACAAACTATTAATTTAACTTATTTTCATAATATAAATATTTTTTGATGGTTATACAATAAAAAATATTATTTGATATTGTATTTTTTTAAATAAAAATCATTTATTATTTAAATATGGTTTTAAACACTTTTTATTCTTTTTTCTAAAAATTTTCATAGTTTTAATAGTTTATTGGACTTATTTTTAAGAATTAAGATTTATTTCTCCATATTTTCTTTAAATAATATGTAATTATTGTTTTATTTTTGTTTAAATATTCAATTTCTATCATTTCTTCGTTTTATCAAGTATACTTGATTTATTAATCAAATAAACTATTAATAAAAAGTTTTAGATTTTTATTACTTCAAAAAAAGTATTACTTTTTTAGTTTAATTTAGGCGATTAGTAATACAAAACAAACATTTATAAATGCTTTATATATAAATATTATTGTTTATTTGTTTTAAATTAGAGTAAGGAGTGTTTTATTCGGTTTATTTAACAAATAAAGAACATATTCTGCTTTAAAGTAATACTTGAAGAAAAATAATTTCTAAAAAAGTATTACTGAAGTATTACATTAATAATGAATTATATTATAAAAGTATTACTTTTTATATATCAATTGTTAAAGACTTTGCTTCAAAACTGCTTGAAGTATTACTCAGTATTATTTTCAATTATACTTTAAAAGTATCTTTTTATAGTGTGATTTGTTTATAAAATTAAAATTGGAGGAAAAATAATATGCATATACCTGATGGTTTTATACCTCTTTGGCAATGTGCAATCTACTATGTAATCTTGATCATTGCATTGTACTTTGCTGGAAAATGGGCCAAAGCAAATCTTGATGAAAAACGTATACCATTACTTGCAGTATTGGCTGCAGGTATCTTTGCAATCATGTCTATGAATATGCCAATTCCATTTGGTACCAGTGGACATATGGTCGGTGGAGCATTAGTCGCTATTGTATTTATGGCTCCTGAAGCTGCTGTTCTTGTATTTACTGCAGTATTACTTATCCAAGCTTTATTCTTTGGAGACGGTGGTATAACTGCTTTAGGTGCAAACGTATTGAACATGGCTATTGTTGGAGGATTCGTCGGTCTTTACACCTTTAAGGGATTACAAGGCATGATTGGAAAATATCCTTCTGCATTTGTAGCAGCATGGCTTGCAACATTGGTTGCAGCAGTCGTGGCAGCTATTGAAATGGCTATTGCAGGAACTTTCCCATTGACTGTAGGAATTGCTTCTATGGCACTTTACCATGCATTCATTGGTATAATTGAAGGAGTATTAACAGTAATTGTTCTTTATGCTCTTGAAAAATTCAGACCAGACTTACTGGCATGGAACAGAGAATAGAGGGTGAAAATATGGAATTAAGTCAACAAGATAAATATTTAATCGTAGTAGGGATTATATTCTGTCTTGCATTAGCAGTATTATCCCCTTACATTGCATCTGGCGATCCGGACGGATTGGAAAAATCTGCTGAAGACGCAGCAGTTGGTGAAGATGTGGAATCCGCAGTTATCGAATCACCATTCCCAGACTATACCTATGAACCTTTAGACAAATTAGGTGAAATCGCAGTATTGTTACTCGGTGGACTGATTACACTGGTAGTTGGTTTAGGTATAGGTTATGCATTAAAAAAAGACTAATTTTAGTGATTAGTTAACATCTAAAATCTATCGGATTTTAGAATTTAGAAAAACATAAATCTTGGATATTAATTATGCAAATAATTTTTATCTGAGATTCACCTCTTTTTCTATTATTTTTTACATCATATTTTTATATTTTATTTTCAAGAATTATTATCAATAGAATATTTTTATATTTTAACTTCAAATAGTATATTATTAAGAATTTTTTTTAATTTTAAAGATAATTTTTGTGGTATTATGGCAATAGAACAGGTTAGAACATTGGAATTCATATCTTCACAGGATTCAATAATTCATAATTTGGAAGGTAGGGTCAAGCTTGTTGCCATTTTGCTCATAATTCTTTTTGCTGTTTTTTCAGATAGGCTGATAGTGCCTATTGTACTTGAATGCTTTTTATTGATTATCATGTTCCTTGCGGAATTGTCCTTTAAGGATAGCTTTAAGAGAGTCTTGCTTCTTCTACCCTTTGGTGGTTTTGTAATAGCATTCCAGCCATTCATCCACCCGGGAAATATTATCTGGCAAGGTCCTTATACTTGGCTTTTTATTACAGACACAGGTTTAAATTGGACGGTTCTTTTATTTGCTAGGTTGATTGTTTGTTTGACAGCTATTGTAATACTCTCATCTACATCACCAATGCAGGAAGTGGTCCAATCATTCAGAAAACTTGGAATGCCAAGAGATTTGGCTATGATTCTAACCATTATGGTAAGGTTCCTATTTATCTTTGTGGATGAATTGAGGGACATTCGACAATCCATGAGGTCAAGAAACTTTGATCCCTTCAATAAGGACATTCCATATAAATGGAGAGTAAAGCAGGTGGGCTACAGCATAGCGATGATGTTCTTGAAGGCATATGAAAAGGGAGAAACCATATATTTGAGTATGGCAAGCAGATGCTTCTCTGACGATTCCAGATTGTATCATGCAAAAACCATTATTGGAAAACATGAATATGTGTTCTTAGCTTGTGTAATAGGCATTATCATTGTTTTGGAATTGCTTGTATTGTTCTATTCCGGTCATTTGGGATTCTTTGGAATTTCCTTATCATTATGATTAAAGCTTTTTATTTTAATTATTCAAGACCTCTTTTTTAATAAAACTTTTTAATTATCCTAAAAAATTTAGGCATACCTAAAAATTTAGAAACATTTATATATTATGAAATACAACCTATAATTAACAATAAATTTAGGTACACCTAAATTTTATTGTTTCTTAAATAAATCTAAAAATTTGTTGTTTATTAGTCGGTTAATAATAATCTAAAGTTTTCTAATATTATTAATTATCTTCCTCCCTTTCTTTAGATTATTATTAACTTTTTATGAATTTCAAACACATCATTTTCTTCGCAGATCGCTCACTGCTTCTTTAATGAAATTCATTTGATTGATAAACGCATTTTATGATTATTAAGAACCATTTTATAAGTAACTTTATAGTTATTTAGCAATCTCCAAAATTGGTACATAGTATTCTTTAATCCCAGGTCTACTATGTACTGCCTCTTATTTTTTTATCTTTTTATTTATTTTCATAGTATTGTTTTTCTTTTGTTTTTTTATTTATTCTCATTATTTTCATTAATTTCATTTGTTGTTTACTTTTGATTTCAGCGTTTTTTTAGATTATGATCCATAATTTTTTAGGCATGCCTAAAAAATTCGATACATTTATATACTATGAGAATCATACTATAATTAACAATTATTTAGGTATACCTAAATTATTGTGTTATTGAATAAAAATCTGTAATAATCTTATTAATAATAAGTTCTTTAATTCAAGAAAAATTGTACATAGTATTAGTTAATCATTATTATCCAAATCTCTTGAATTGAGAATTTATTATTAATTGAAATTTAGTTATAAGTTTTACATAAAACACACATCATTTTCTTCTGCATAAATCGCTCTCTTTAAAAATGTAAAATTTAGGGTCTTACTAAAATGAGATTAGGCAAAGGTTTATTCAATCTTAGAAATATGTAAATAATTATTATGTTGTTATTTACCTCAACCTCCAAATCAGTTCATAGCATGCTATGAATATATTTTCTTTTCTTTTTCTTTTTTTTAGTTTTATTTTTTTAGTTTAGATTATCTTAATTGTTTTTTTGGTGATATTTTTTTAATCTAAACTATCTTATTGTTTTTTCTTGGTGAGTTTTTTAAAAAAAGAATATTTAATTTATTTTCAGCTATTTTAATAAATCTTAATGCCTTTATCCTTTAGGATGACTGCAAGATAAATGAATGATATTATAAAGAAATAGAATAGGACCTGTATGTCCAATATTCCGGTTTCAACCCCTACAATGGAATAAGTTAATACAAGGCTGTATATGCTGATATAAAATGCATCTTGGGTAATCCTAATGATCTTATATCCTGTTGCCAATAGGAATCCAAGAAGACACATCTCCACTGCAACGCCGACCTTGCCGAAATCCACAAGCATCTGTCCGAGCAATGTAGGGGTGACGGTGACTTCTGTTCTCCAGGCTATCAATTTTCCAACCAGCATTCTTGGACCAAGATCGCTTCCAGGCATAGAACTTGCCAGCATCTTTCCATGAAGGATTCCAAAATTTCCTGAAATTTGATTGAGCAGGTTTAAAACATGCATTGTGAAGTTTGCCCTTGATTCTAAAGTGGAAAATATGTTGGTGTTTGAGCTGATTGCAAGTTCGTTCAATGACCTTAAATAGCCAATTCCTATGATTGCACACACTCCAATAAGTGCACCAACAATGACTTCCCAAACTGATAGTATCCTTCCGTAATAGCCAATGATTATCATCATAAGTAAAATGGCTATGATTGGGGTTCTGTATTGAAGTGTAAGCACGGTTATGATTCCTATTGCTATCAAGACTAAAAATCTGAATCTTGCTTGGCTTCTGTTGATTTCATTGTTATTATATTGATTCAAATAATGGCTTGCAATCAATCCGATTCCTGGAATCACGAGAAAGACAGGCATTGTAAAGATGGGCTTAAGGGAGTATCTTAGTGAGGACTTCAAAATTGGCAATCCGCCAACAGAAGCGATACTTATAAACAAAAATAGGATTCCCACTAATGTAAGGCAAAATCCAATTGAATAGACGTCTTTTGTATTGAATAGGGGAATCTGCCTATTTTCATTGTCCTGATTATTCAATACAAATCTTGGAAAGATTAGGGAACCAATTAAAAAGCTGATGTATGCAATTATGAAAACAATCTGCAGATCTCTTGATACAGGGTCTGTTGCAAGAAGCAAAAAAAGGGTCAGGGTGACCAAAACGATAATAGGTGAAAATATTTCCCCATTTAAGATCCTGCTTTTATTGAAAAAGGACAGGAACTTTTCATCAGGATACAATCCCTTGAAATAGCTATTGATCCATTCCTTTTCAATAAATTCAAGAAAATTGAAAATAAGTGTAAATAAAAGGGACTTTCTAAGTATATCTTCTATATCTCTAGTTATTGTGCTAGTTATAGAATATATTAGGCTCATATTTTCACTTTTTTATTTCAGTTCTTAAAGTCATAAACTTTTTTCAGTTCTTAAAGTCATAAAACTTTTTTTCAGTTATTAAAAAAAATCATAAGTTAATTTGTAGTTTTGCAAATGCTTAAGACGTTATAATCTGATTCAATGGCTTTTGAATCATCTGAAGTGGAATTGTAAATTCTTATTTGAATTTGGCTTGTCTGTCCATTGAATTCTCCTAGGATATGATTTGCAATGTCCAAATCTGCTTTATTTGCCCTATTGATTTCAAGTGCATTTCCTTCATCATTCAATACTATGCACGGTTTTTTATTGTTATAAAGGGCGTTTAATAGTTTTTGATATTTCACATTATCCAATTCATCCAAGGCAATTGTTGCACTTATCTCATATTCGCAGTCCTTTGGAATTCCAGACACTAAGTCATTGAGGGTATTGATTTCCTTTGGAGCTACCTTGAAATCTGTAATGTTGGCATAGGTATCGCCATCTGTTTCCAAGCTGACCTGGTCAATGTAGATGTCTGCATTTGGCACATCCTTGTAGAATCCTGCAAGCACACTTTTGCCATTGTCCTCCAGTAGGATGTTTATCTTTTCATGTTCACTTTCACCTATCCACAGGACATTCCCCTTCAGTTCAATCTTTTCACCGGTGTGGGAATCGGTTCCAGCTAAAGTGCTTGTCACCTTATTGCCGTCCTGATAAAGGTTTAGGTAATTTTCAAGAATCTTATTCTTTGTTGATATGTCAAATGAGGTTGCAGATGCATTTGATGAATCGTCATCAGCCATATGGTAAACGGCAAATCCCACTGCACCTATTATGCAGACTATTATCAATATGTCAATAATGGTGATCTTGTTTAAAAGTTTTGGCTTTTTCATATTCTTAACCCTATGTAAACAGTTATAAATTTCTTGAAGCTATTGTTTTATTTATTCTTCATATATTGCTCCTAAAGGACATATGTCAAGGCATATGCCGCAATCGTCACACCCATCCTTGATTATCATTGTGTATCCCTTTTTCTCAATCAAATCCTTTGGGCAGGCAGGTATACATTTTTCACATACTCCACATTCGTCTAAATCAATTACAATCAATATATCGCCTCATAAATCTATTTTTTGCGAATTTTGTTTGCTTAAAATTATCATTCATTATTTTCAAATCTAGATTTTTATAATAAATGTTTTATTTAATACTATTTTAAATTATAATCATTTTTCTTTATATAATTTTGTAAAATTTTTAAAATTTCTAAATGTTTTTCTTCTTAAATTCCCTTGTTTTCTTTTAATTTCTTTATTTTTTCATATAATTTTTATATATCCATAAGATTTATATATTATAAAGTTCAACATAATATTGTTGTTATTATGCAAGAGTGCCCGAGCGGCCAAAGGGGAAGGACTTAAGATCCTTTGGTGTAGGCCTTCGAGGGTTCGAATCCCTTCTCTTGCACTTTTTCTTAATATTTTTCTCAGATTTCATGCCTTAGTGGCTCAGCCGGTAGAGCGCTACCTTGGTAAGGTAGAAGTCGGGGGTTCGAATCCCCCCTAAGGCTCTTTTTTCTAATTAATTAAATGATTAATTAGTTTTTTTTATTTTTTTTTTACAACATCCGTTGTTTTTTTTTAAACTAGTCCATTTTAGGTTTCATGATCTAAGATAAGCTTTAGCTCATTTTAGGTTTCATAATCTAAGATAAGCTTTCTAGTCCATTTCAGGTCTTAGAACTTGGAGATGGTTTTTTAGTTTTTTTATAATCTAATTTTAGATTATTTTTTCTTTTTTTTTAAAGTAAAATATTGGATTGTAACTTAAAATTTTAAAATCATTGAAAGCTTATAAGATTGGATTGTCACTTAAAATTTTAAAATCATTGAAATCTTATAAATCAATTAATTTAAATACTAGAAAATTAATATTTTATTTGCAGAAACTAGTATGATAATATCTAAATAAAATTGTCTAATTTAAGAATAATCTATATTAAAAATAGTGGGTGGTACTTTGGTTAAACATTTTCACATTATAATGGCTGCATTTATTTCTGGAACTGTGGCATTGTTTACTTCAGTTTTAGGAGTTTCTGGTACTATTATAGGATCTGTATTAAGTTCATTTCTCTACCAATTGCTTTCAGGATACTCTGAGGAGAAGCTGGAGGAAGGAGGTTTAAGAAAACCTAAATTGGCCAATGAGATAGTTTATATATTTCCATTGGTTGTCATAGGAATTTTTGAATTGATATTCTTCCTGTCTGCAATACACTACAGCTTTGATATGCTCTTTGACATGTTGGAAGCTGCGGTAAACAATAACCTGTTCAGATTGATGGGACTAGGCTTAATATTCTTAGGTGCATATCCATTCTTTGATTCAAATAATATAGATAGGCGCAATGGTACCTTTGTCATTTTAATAGGCGTATTGTTGCTTTTAAGAGGTTTGGTGGACATAACCGATATCAGCTATAGGATATTCTCCACATTCTTTGCCCAATTTGATTCAATCTTCGCAATACTTGTAGTCATTGGGCTTGCATTGGTCATATTGAACATTCTCATCGGTTCAGGCAATCTTATGGAATCCACTACAAACTTGGTAGATGCACATAGGCCTAAGGTTACCGGTGCAAGAAAAATAGACACTTCATTCATCAACGGTGATTCTTCAAATCAAGGGGATAGTCATAAGGGATATGATGAGTCTGATTTATGGGAAGACCATCAAAATAATGATTATTACAATGATTCATCAGATTATAGTCAAGACCCTCATTTAGATAATCATGAAAATCAAGAGCCTCTTCCCCTATATGATGAGGAAATCATACTTGTAAACAATCCTGAAGATCCTGATAATCCCATCAAAAAAAGAATATTGAAAAGGGTAAAGCGAGATGGCGATCTTGAGGATGATGACTATGAGGACATTTATATCCTTGATGAAGTTGAATAATATTTCATTATGGGCTAGAATAAGTGTTCTTAAATTAGATGGGGAAGTTATAGTCCCCATTTCTTTAATTCTTTTTTTTTAATATTTTATGATTATTGGACAATTTAATCCAACTATCCATCATAAATGGGGCAATTTAATCCACTATAATTCATAAACATCCTCAGGGGAATTGTTTTTAAATGAGGAATATTCTGATTTGTAACTTGTAATGCTGTTTAAGAATATTGCCCCTCCATATTCTTTTGCAATGTTTCCATGGATTGTTGAGTTTCTTATTCTCAAATCCCCATATTTGCGTATTGGCCTATTGGCACATGGAATGCTTTTGCCATGTTTACTTAACCATCTTTCATATGGGATGTCATTGAGGGAATGTCTTCTCTCTTTTGTACTGCCCACGTTTGATATTGCTCCTCCATTATGATTTGCCATATTTTCATTGAGTGTGGAATCTGTGATGGTCAATTCGCCACTATCATTGCGTATTGCCCCTCCAGAATCTCCAATGTTTTGATTAAGTGTTGACTGGGATATTGTCATTTTAGTTTTATAGCCGCAAATTGCTCCGCCATATTCTGCTGTGTTCTTGTTAAGGGCTGATTTGCATATTGCAAACTTGTTTTTATCACTATTGCATATTGCTCCACCATGGTTATCCGCCTTGTTTTCATTGAATGTAGAGTCAATTATTGATAATTTTGACAGTCTATAGTTGTAGATTGCTCCCCCATCGTTATTTGCCTCATTTTCCTTGAAATTTGAATTAGCTATTTCTAAACTGCCTTTATTATATATTGCTCCTCCATTGACCCCGTATCCATTTTTTAATGTGATGTTCCTTATTGTGATGTCTTGGCCTATGCAAGTGAATATGCGTCCTTTTCCGCATGCATCTATTGTATGCCCGTTTCCATCAATGGTCAAGTCGTCGAGATCCAGCTTGATTCCGATTGAATACTCTTCAATTTCATCCTCATCCAAAATGATGTCGGAATCTAAAGCAACCTCCCTTTTCCCGCTATGGACCAAATTATCCAGATATTTAAAGTTTCCAATTTGTTTTGAGTTCATTGATTTCCCTCTTTTTCTTTTTTTAATTAGACCTTCTCCAGGTATTTCCACATTTTGCACATCTTATGAAATAGGTTGGAGCCTCATCGGCAGACCTTGTTTGAACTGTCCACCAGTAGCCCTTTGTCCCTCCGCATTTATAGCAGGTGATTTCCTTTGTAGGCAGGGCAACATTATTGTTGTCAGTTACTATGACTTCATTCTCCTTTTTTCTTTCCCCTTCAAACTGATACTCTTCTTTAATTGATTCGTCGGTTATTTCCTCTTCATATCCGCAGTCACATTCAAACCTATTGTCTTTAGGTATCAGCATCTTACCACATTCTGGACAGAATCTCATCATCTCGCTCCGAATAAATGTTCTGATTGGGAATTCCATCAGGATTCTTCATAATCCCTTCACATGATTTTTTTAGATAATTTATCATTATTTATAATGTTATATTTTCATTTTCCTTTGAAAAATCATAAAACTTTCCATGATTTCCCATGAAATTCCCATAAAAATTTTCCTTAAATATTTTGATACTTTCTTTATTATTTTCCTATAATATAAATTTTTAGATTTTTATTAACTTTCTTGATAATTTTGGATTTTTGAAGAGGTGATTTTTGATAATGGTGGAATTTATGAAAAAATCATGTAAAATTCATAATAATTTGTAATAATTTATCATGATAAATCAACATATTTATATACAATGTACATTAAAAATTATAGTATATACAATGTTTATTGAAAATTATCGTATATGAAAGAATGGAGGAAATATCAATGATTGAAATTCGCTTCCACGGACGTGGAGGACAAGGTGCTGTAACTGCAGCAGAAATTTTAGCTAAGGCAGCATTTAAAGATGGTAAATACTCCCAAGCGTTCCCATTCTTCGGTGTAGAAAGAAGGGGAGCTCCTGTTATGGCATTTACCAGAATCGACAGCGAACCTATCAACCTAAGATATCAGGTATACAATCCTGATCACGTGATAGTTCTTGACGATGGTCTTTTGAATGTTGTGGATGTTTATTCCGGATTGAAGGAAGATGGTGAAGTTATTATAAATACTCATGAGAAGGTCGAATCTGCAAGTCACAAGGTATATGATGTTGATGCAACTGGAATTGCACTTGAAATATTAGGTGTGAACATTGTAAACACCATCATTTTAGGATACTTTGCGAAAAAGACCGGTGAAGTGACTATAGGATCACTTATTGAAGTAATTAAGGAAACTTTCCCAGGTCCAATTGGAGAGAAAAACGCAGTGGCAGCTCAAAAAGCTTATGACATGGCTTAAGAAGTTAAGCTGTTAATTAAAATTTAAGGTAATTTATTTATGAAAGGTGATTAAATGGTTTCTATTGGATGTGCAATTAGTGAACCTGGAAGTACACGTAAGAACAAGACAGGGAGTTGGAGAACTTTTAAGCCAATCCTTGACAAAGAGGCTTGTGTAGATTGTAATAATTGTCTCATGTTCTGTCCGGAAGGATGCATTAACAAGGAACATGACATTGATTATGATTATTGTAAAGGTTGCGGCATTTGTAAAGTGGAATGCCCAGTTCAAGCTATTAAGATGGAAATAGAATAGCTAAATAAAAAATAAGAGTGGAGAAAATTTTATGGCAAAAGAAATTATGACAACAAACAGAGCAGTTGCAGAAGCTGTAAAGTTAGCAAAGCCACAAGTTGTTCCTGTTTACCCTATTACCCCTCAAACCACCATATCCGAATACCTTGCACAATTCGTTGCAGACGGTGACTTGGATGCCGAATACATTAGGGTTGAATCAGAACACAGTGCAATCAGTGCTACCTTAGGAGCTTCTGAGGCAGGAGTAAGAGTATTCACTGCCACCTCATCTCAGGGATTAATGCTCATGCATGAGATATTGTTTGCAGCTGCAGGTATGAGAGCTCCAATAGTAATGGCAGATGCGAACAGGGCAATTTCTGCTCCATTGAACATTTGGAACGATCAACAAGATTCCATCGCACAAAGAGATGCAGGATGGATTCAACTTTATGTGGAAAATGCTCAAGAAGGATTTGACACTATTCTTCAAGCATATAGGATTGCAGAGCATGAAGAAGTTATGTTACCTGTAATGGTATGTTTAGACGGATTTATTTTAACTCACACAGTTGAACCTGTAGACTTACTGGAACAAGAGGAAGTAGACACTTTCCTTCAACCATATGTACCTAAATTCGCTTACCTTGACCCTGAAAGGCCAATGTCCTTAGGTAACTTTGCAGACCCTACATACTATACTGAAGCAAGACATGACATGCAAGTTGCTATGGACAAGTCAATGGAAGTAATCAAGGAAGTAGGTGCAGAATTCGGTGAAAAATTCGGAAGAAGCTACGGCCTCACCGAACCTTACCTTTGTGACGATGCAGAAATCATATTGGTCTGTATGGGTTCAATGGCAAGTACAGTAAGACATGTGGTTGACCAGTTAAGAGAAAAAGGCGAAAAGGTAGGTCTTCTAAAAATCAGAGCTTACAGGCCATTCCCATTCGAGGAAATTGATGAAATCGTCAAAAACGCAGACAAATTGGCAGTCCTTGACAAGAACTTCTCATTCGGTATTGGAGGAGCTCTTTTTGCAGACTTGAAAGCCAAATGTCACAAGGAAACCTATGGCTTCATTTTAGGTTTAGGTGGAAGGGATGTAATTCCTGAATACATTGAAGAGGCTGTGGAATTAACTAAAAATCCAGTAAAAGAAGTTACTTGGTTAGGATTGAAGGAGGATGAATAAAATGGAATTTCCTGAAGAAGAATTATTGGCACCAGGTCACAGAGGCTGTGCCGGTTGTGGAGCAGCTATCGCTGTAAGACTTGCTCTTAAGGCATTAGGCAGAAACACTGTAGTTGCCTGTGCAACTGGCTGTTTGGATGTTATGACCTCTCCTTATCCTGAAACAGCATGGGAAGTCCCATGGATTCACGTTGCTTTTGAAAATGCAGGAGCAGTTGCCTCCGGTGTTGAAAGGGCATTGAAGGCACAAGGCAAGGAAGATGTAAATATCGTCGCTTTCGGTGGTGACGGTGGTACTGCAGATATCGGTATCCAATCATTGTCCGGTGCAATGGAAAGAGGTCACGACATAACATATATCTGTTACGATAACGAAGCTTACATGAACACAGGTATTCAAAGAAGTGGAGCTACCCCTTACGGTGCATCAACAACCACTTCCCCAGCAGGTAAGTTAAGCTTTGGTGAAGACAAGCCTAAGAAGAACATGGCCTTCATTATGGCAGCTCATGGAATTCCATATGTGGCTACCGCCTCAATTTCATATCCTGAAGACTTTATGAAAAAGGTCAAGAAGGCAGCTGAAACCAAAGGTCCTGCTTACATTCACTTGCAACAGCCATGTACAACTGGTTGGGGATTCAAGCCTGAACAAACCATTCAATTAGGCAGACTTGCAGTTGAAACCGGTGCATGGGGATTATTTGAAATCGAAAACGGTGAATTCAGAGTAACTTACAGACCTCAAGAAAGAAAACCTGTAAAAGAATACTTATCTGCTCAAAAAAGATTCAAACATCTTGATGATGAACAAATTGCAATTATACAAGAATTCGTTGACAACCAATGTGAAGAGTTAGGTATCTAAGGAGGGTCTCTATTGGAGAAATTAATAGTAGATAATGGATTATGTGATGGATGCCAGGATTGCGAAAAAGCATGTGAAGGAGTCCATGGTGTTCCAAGAATCACTATTCATGAATTAGACGGTTCCTTTTTCCCTATTCGCTGTCAGCAATGTGAAGATGCGCCTTGTGAGATCATCTGTCCTACAGGTGCAATGAGCAATTTAGGAGTGGATGTAACCAAATGTATTGCTTGTGGGTTCTGTGCAATGGCATGTCCGTTTGGTGCAATCAGCATTAAGGATGGAAATGCCCACAAATGCAACCATTGTGCAGAGAGAGAAGACGGTCCTGCATGTGTTCGCGCATGCTCCAAAAGAGCTATTGCAGTTCATGACATTGCAAATGTCATCAAAAGGAAACAAAGGGAACACATTGAAAAGATGTATGGATTGGACAAGCCTGCCAAGAAGAAAGGCCTTCTCAGTGTTATTACAACCGATACAAGAGCAAGAGGACCATTGGATGGAGACTAAGAGGTGTTGAATATGGATGAATTGAAAGTTAACCCAGAACTTTGTGTGGATTGCGGACTTTGTGAACGTAATTGTCCTAACAATGCGATTCGCGTTCATGATGGAGTCCCTTTATTCTGTATGCATTGCAGTCCTGAAAAGGCACCTTGTCTTGCCGTTTGTCCGAAAGGAGCTATTGTGGCTTTGGGTGGAGCAATCACTATCAAGCAAGATAAATGTATTGGTTGTGGATTATGTCACAGTGTATGTCCCATTGGAGCCATCACCATTAATGAGATAGGTCAGGCTACCAAATGTGATTTATGTGAAGGATACGACACTCAGCAATGTGTTGAGGCATGTCCAACAAAGGCACTCACAAACGATACAGAAAAGATAATTCATGATAAACAGGATAAAATATCCGAAGGATTTAAGAAAATTCAAACTTTACTCAAATAATTTTTAAAGATTTATTTCTTTAAAAATTCTCTTTTTTTATTTTATTTTAAATTATTTTTTCACAATTTTTTCTATTTTTTCTAATTTTATAATTTTCATTATCTCTCTTTCTATAATTTTTAATAAATTATTTAAATAAATAAATTAAATATTTTATATATTATTTAAAAATTTTAAATTAAAAATTTAAATTAAAAATTAAATTTAATTATTTCTCTTTAACTCAATTTATGTGATTTTATGATAACAGAAAAACAAATTGAAGATACCATTTATCAATTATACAAACAGGCTGCTATCGTTCTTGGAGACGATGTCAAATGTGCACTTGAAGATGCTCTTAAACGTGAGGATAGTGACTTAGGTAAGTTAAATATTGAAGCTATCTTAAGGAATATTGAACTTGCAGAAGAAAAGTCAATTCCAATGTGCCAAGATACAGGTCTCCCTATCATTTTTGTAAAGCTTGGTAAAGTTCATGTTAAAAATCTTTATGAAGGAATCAAGAAAGGAGTGGCTAAAGCTACTTCAGAAGTTCCACTTAGACCAAATGTGGTTGATCCCATTACCAGAAAGAACTCTGGAAATGTGGGAGACAAAGTGCCTATTGTAGACATTGAATTAATTGATGAAGATTATGTTGAATTCACTATCATGCCAAAAGGATTCGGGTCTGAAAACAACAATGCTCTTAAGATGGCACTTCCTGCAGAAGGAATCGAAGGAGTCAAGGACTTTGTTGTTGAAACTGCACTTAAGGCAGGTGGAAAGCCATGCCCTCCTATTGTTGTAGGTGTTGGAATCGGTGGAAGTTCTGACATGGCATTGAAATTAGGTAAAAAAGCACTTCTTGGGAAGGTTGGAGAGCGTAATCCAGACCCAACAATTGCTGAAATGGAACTTGAATGCCTTGAAAGAATCAACAAGGACGGTAAAGGACCAATGGGTCTTGGAGGAAGAACAACTGCACTTGATGTAAAGATCTTGAAGATGGACACTCACACTGCAGGGCTTCCAGTTGGTGTAGTTATCCAATGTTGGGCAGACAGGCATGCAACAGCCCGTATAGAAGATAAATAATATTTACAATTCATGTTTATTTTTGAATAATTTTTAAAAATGGGGAATTTTATGATACTTATTATAACTGGACACTTGGCTTATCCCTTGGTAAGTCAAATGGCTGAAAAATCAAAAAAGGAAACAGTGGTGCATATAGCGGAGACACAAGTAGCTGCTTTCTTGACTCCCACTCAAATAATCAAAGAAATCCATGAGCATTTTGAAGATAGATTAGATGATATTGATTTGATACTTGTTCCAGGTTTAATAAGAAAAGATACATTCCTCATAGCAGAGGAATTTGGTATTCCTTGTTACAAAGCATCAACAGATGCAGCAGACTTGGCTATGGTTTTGGACCTTGTCGATGATTTGGAATTGTCACAGTCCACCCCTGCAGACAAACTCATTATAGAAGAGAAGAAGAAGCAAGCATTGAAATTCATTGAAGACTTTGAAAATGACATTGAAAAGAGAGATGAATTGCTAAAGAAGGAAAACAACATTCTTGTGAGAAACCTTCCTGTTGGTGAGGATTTCCCTATGAGAGTACTCTCTGAGATTGCAAGTGCCCCAATCTTGTCTAAGGAAGATTTGATTAAAAAGGCAGAATTCTTTGTTGCTTCTGGCTCTGACATGATAGACATTGGTATGATTGCAGGTGAAGACAGGTCTGATGAGATTCCAGATTTGATTGATACATTAAGACCAATCGTTGGAGATAGGCCATTAAGTATTGACACATTGAATCCAAAGGAAATTGAAGCTGCAGTAAACCATGGTATTGATATGGTTTTAAGTTTAGATAATGGTAATTATGAAGAAATTTTGCCATTATTAAAAGAAAAGAATGTTCCTGCAGTTTTATTGCCAACTAATTTCAGTGAAGGTTATGTGCCTCACACTCCTGAAGATAGGGTGGCATCAATGCAAAAGCTTGTTGAAGCTTGTGACGGTCTTGAAGTTGTTTGTGACTTGATTTTAGACCCTGTAAACAGTGCAAGCCTTGTTGATTCAATCATCGCATTCCATGATTATCATGAAATTGACAAGAGGCCAATGTTCTTTGGTATAGGAAATGTAATTGAGCTTATGGACACTGATTCCGTAGGTGCAAATGCAGTTCTTGCTGGTATTGCAATGGAGCTTGGTGCAAGCATACTCTTCACTCCTGAAGAGAGTGGAAAGACCCATGGAAGTGTGAGAGAGTTAGCTATTGCTTCCAAGATGATGTTTTTAGCTAAAAACAGACAATCCATTCCTAAGGATTTAGGTGTAGATCTTCTTGTATTCAAGGACAAGAAGAAAAGGTTTGACTTGAAGCAGGATGACAATGTTCCAATAGTCAAGCAGGATGCCCCTATCAAGTTTGTAAGGGATAAGGCAGGAAGCTTTAAAATAAGAGTTGAACATGCAATAAGCGTTAAGGATTCATATATAGTTGCAACCCACTTTAAGAAAACAAAGCCAACTATAAGTTTTGAAGGAAAAAGAGCCAGTGAAATCTATGAAGAGATCATTGAAAAAGGTCTTGTAACCAGATTGGATCATGCAGCCTATCTTGGTAAGGAATTGGAAAAGGCAGAGATTGCAATGCTTACTGGAAAAGAGTATGTTCAAGACTTTGACTTATTTAAGGATCCTGAAGAGTTCATCAAACAAAATTAGTTTTTCTTAAATTAATTGGTTTTGTCATTTTTTTCATGAAATTTATTAACAATTTCATGTAAAAAATTTTTCACTGATTCTTTATAGTTATTTTTCAATTTAAGGGCATTTTAGAGGTATTTTTTAAAAAAAATATAAATATCATTTCATATAAATATTTAAATTGGTGATTTAATGAATTATACAAAAATACTTGGAATTTTATTAATTATTTTAGGGGTGCTATTTATAGCTTACCCATTAGTAAGTGCTGGGGTAGTGTCTATAATGGCGGGTGTAACTTTAATATCCTTTGGTTTAGTAGTAATGTTTAATGCATTCACATTATGGAGTTTGTCAACTGGCAGATCAATTCTTGAATTGATAATGGGATTCTTATTGATCTTATTAGGATTCTTGTTCTTTGTTGATTTAGCTCCATTAGCTTTCCTTACCGCATACACATTTTATTTAATTGCTATAATATTGATTATCCTTGGTATTCTTGGAATCATTAACGGTGAAGGAACTTCAAAATGGGCTTCCGCATTGATATTGATTTTCGGTATCATTTTCTTCATAATGGGTATTTTATCAATTAACAATCCATTATTCATTGTAATTTTAATTGGTGTATGTTTAATAGTTAGAGGAATTCTTTTCTTAACTTTAGGTAGCGCATTTGATAAAATTGATAGTTTCGAAAACAATTAATGATCTAATTCAAGAATCTTATTAGGGGAATTTTTTCCTCTTTTTTTTTTTTTTAAGCGTTTTAACTATTTGCAATCTACTTTTTTTCTTACTAATCTATTAATTCCATTTATCTATTTTTATTCTATTGTCTGGAATATTTTAAAGGGATTTTCATAATCTTGATAACATAAACCATCATGATAAATGCAATGAGAAGGAACAATGCTCCAGCAATGAAAATAGACATTATCCCAAAGCCATCCACTAAAAATCCGCCTATAGCTATTCCTAATGCTATTCCCCCATTCAAGATGCTTAAGAATATTCCATTTGCAAGTTCTGGGCTATCTGGAACAACAGACGCCTCAATGTACTGGATAAGATTGTATCCCATTCCATCAAGCACACCAAATATTAAAATCAGTATTATGACTGGAATCAGGTAGTTTGCAAAGAGATAAAGAAGCACAAAGACTCCGCCACACACCAATTGGAAAATGATAAGTGTTGCCTTGTCCCTTTTTGCTATTAACTTTCCACCAAGCCAAGTTCCGAATATTGAAAACAATCCATAGATAAACAGGAATAAGCTTAACTTATAGGTATAGATATGGCTCACTACCTGTAAGAATAATGGTTGGTAATTGTAAACAATGCTTGCACCTATAGGCATCATTATTATTCCAATGGTTGCAATAATGAATTCCTTTGTCCTTAAGCTTGAAAACGGCATTTCATATGATTTGGATTTTCCCTCAATTCTTGGGAAGAATATGATTATAAGAAGCAATGTTATGAAATTTATTGCGAAGATCCAAGTCATAGCCACTTGATATCCAAATATTGTACCAAGACCAGTTGTTATAGGCAGTCCTATAATGCTTCCAACGGATATTCCAAGCAATATCCTTGTAATGTAATCCTGCTCTTCGCCTTTTGGAGCTATCTCTTCACAAACTGTCAGAGCTATTGAAATGAATGCAGGATAGAATACTGCAGACAATATCCTAAAAAAAGATGCAATGTAAATGCTTTTTGTGAATATGATTACGATATTTGAAATTGCAAATACTGTTAGAATGCTTATGAAAGTTCTTTTTCTCTCGAATCTTGAAAATAAAACAGGTATGAACAATCCGCAAATAGCTATTGTAAAGGTAAATGAGCTTACGTAAAGCCCTGAAATGGCTATTGATGTATTGAAATACTCTGCTATCTGTGCAATGATTCCCACGATGCTCAATGGAGTGTTTATTCCAAGGGCCGAAATCATCAGAATGTAGAGAAGTATCTTAGGATTGGCTTTCATGTCTATCAGTTAAAAAATTAGATTTGATATTAGATTATTTATAACACATGTTATATATAATTTGATGCTTTAAATGTACATGGTGCAAATGCAGACTCCTCCGAAGAGAAGAATCAAGACAAAGAACCATGCAACTATTTTTCTCATTTTCATATTATCACGAATTTATGGGGTTTTAAAATCAGGCATTTTTTAGTTTTAATATTATAAAACAATAAATTATTTATATAAATTAAACAAATATTTAATTACTATATATTATAGTATGTAATATTTCAATATAAAAAATTATTTTATATTTATTTTTAATTAACTAAAAAAGGTTTTTAAATGACAGATGAAGAATTAACCATAGAAGAAATAGGGAAAAAACTTGAAAGCACTGGTTATATCTCCAATCAGGAAATCAGCACTTCAGTATTCTTATCCTTATCTTTAAACAAGCCAATCTTGATTGAAGGTCCTCCTGGAGTAGGTAAGACAGAGCTTGCAAAGGCTGTTTCCGAATGTTTAGGAAGGGAATTCTTCAGGATTCAATGTTATGAAGGAATTACCTTTGAACAGATTGTAGGGGAATGGAACTATCAAAAGCAATTGCTCCATTTGGAAGCATTCAAAGGTAGCCAAAAAGGTGAAGAATCAATATTTGAAGATGATTTCTTTATTAGAAGACCACTTTTAACCTCCTTTATGAATGATAAGCCATCACTTCTTCTCATTGACGAAATCGATAAGGCAGATGAGGAAGTGGAAAGTTTCTTGCTTCAAGCTTTAGGTGAAAAGCAGATTACTGTAAACGATTTAGGCACTTTTGACCTTCAAAACGATTTGATGGTAATGCTTACTTCAAATGCACAAAGAAACTTGCTTGAAGAGACAAAGGACAGATGTCTTTTCTTATACATCTCTTATCCTACCGTTGAACGTGAAATGGCAATCGTCAAGGCAAGAATACCTGATGCAAATGACGGTTTGGTCAAGAAGGTAGTCAATATGGTTCACAGAATCAGAACCTTTAACCTAAATAAAAAGCCATCTGTAAGGGCTTCAATTGATTGGGTAAACTCAGTCATGCACTTGGATAAGGATTTGAAGAATGTTGATTCCGCACTTGAGGACAGTGTTGGCGTAGCCATCAAGACAGAGCCTGACAAGGCAAAAGTTATAAAAGAGATCTTTAGAAATGAGTACATGAATGATTAGATTTTTCTAATGTTTATATGGTTTAGGATTATTAAATTATTGTTAAATATCTATTAAGTTAAGTTTAGGTTTTAATATGGTAGAAAAGATTGTAAGATTGTCAAATGAGCTTAGGAAAAAGGGAATGCCTGTAAGCATCCGATCCACTCAGTCTGCAATAGATGCATATGCCCTATTGGGGGAAGATGATGTGGATTTATTGAAGGATGCATTCCGCTCCATTTATGTAAAGAGCAAATATGACATTCCTAAATTCAATGAGTCATTTGACGGATTCTTCGTTAAAAAGCAAACCAGGAACTTAACTGATGAGCTCAATAGGTCCTACAGGCCAAACATGAAGGGAAAGCTTTCACAGCATGAATGGAAGATAACCAAGCAGAAGGGTCAAGGGGGACAGCAAATCCAGATGGGTGCTGAACAGGCCTTGGAATACTTTGCAGGAAGGCCTATTCTTGAAGATAGGGACAAGGACCTTGCAAGGGACAATGATATCTTGAACAGCGATTTGTCCAAGCTGAACAAATACGATGAAAGGGTATTTGAATTGTGTGTGGAACTTGGAAGAAAGATTGCAAACAAGCAGTCAAGAAGAAAGAGATTGGCCCGTTCCCATAAGATTGACATCAGAAGGACAATGAGGCAGAACATGAAATACGGCGGAGTGCCGATTGACCTTGTTCATGTAAAGAAGAAGCCTCATAGAAAGCAGCATCTCTTCCTGAATGACGTAAGTGGCTCATGCGAATGGATCAGCAGCTGGTTCTTCATGCTGATGTTTGCATGTCAAAAGACATTCAAGGACTCAAGGATGTTTGAATTCGATAACAGGACAATAGAGACAACTGAGTTTCTAAAGGAAAAGTATATGGTAAATGCATTTGCAGAAATCAGGCTTCTCCGTATGAGAAACATGATGGTGAGAGGAACATCAAACATGTTCACTGCATTCGAATCCTTCATGAAACAGGCAGATATCAGCAACAAGTCATATATTATCCTATTGTCTGATTGCAGGGATTGGGCAGGGCCTAAGGTTAATGGAATACCTGCAAGCGTTGAGCTCATTTCCCAAATGTCAAGCATGGCCAAGAAGGTGATTATCCTGAATCCTGAAGACAAGAAGAAATGGGATGTGGTTGACAGTTGCGTCTCATTGTATAGGGAAGCAGGGGCTCAAGTCTATGAAGTGAGCACATTGAATCAATTGGCTGAATTTGTAGCTGATATGTAAAGCTTAAAAACCGATTAGTTAGTTAAAAAGAATTATATTTATTTAAATCATAATATGAATAAAACTTATCAATTTTAAAAAAGGATGACTTTAATATGGAATCTTGTACTAAATGTGGAAAACCAAATGTGATTATAAAAAGACCAGCTTCAGGACAAGCCTTATGTAAGGATTGCTTTATAGAAAGCATTGAAAAGAAGGTCAAGCAGACAATCAAGAAAGAAAACTTCCTTGAAAAGGGAGATAAGGTTTTGGTTGCTTTATCTGGAGGAAAGGATAGTGTGGTGACTCTTGAAATCCTCAATTCATATGTTGAAAGGCATATAATTGAATTGTGTGCAGTAACAATTGATGAAGGAATTGCAGGATATCGGGAAGAGGGAGTTGAGATAGCCAAGGCCCATGCTAAAAGGTTAGGTATTCCACATAAGGTCGTATCATTTAAGGAAAGCTTTGGCATTGACTTGGATGAAATTATGAAAATGGAAAATCATAGAGGATCCTGTACCTATTGCGGCGTATTCAGAAGATGGATAATCAACAGGGCTGCAAGGGAATTTGGAGCAACCAAGATTGCCACCGGACATAACTTGGATGATGAGGCCCAAGCCATTCTAATGAATTACTTGGAAGGAAACACTGAAAACCTTGCAAAGATAGGTCCAAAGACCGAATCCAACAGTGAATTGTTCACAGTAAAGATCAAGCCATTAAGGGAAATCCCCGAAAAGGAAATCGGATTGTATGCACTTGCAAAAGGATTGGACATTCATCTTGCAGGATGCCCTTATGCACAGCAGTCCTTTAGGATGGAAATTTCCAACATATTAAAGGAATTAAGCAAGGACCATCCTACAATAATGTACTCTACACTTAGAGGATTTGACAAGATAAGTCCAGCAATTAGAAAGCAGGTAGCCCATGACTATGAATTTGACAGATGTGAACGTTGTGGAGAACCTTCTTCCAATAGATTATGCAGAGCTTGTACATTTTTAGAGGAATTAGGACATTAAATATTTAACTTATTTTATTTCTTTTTAAGAATAATTTTCTTAACTTTGAATAAATATTAACAATTGTTATATAATTTTAAATATGATGATGAATATATTAGTAATGAAGGGATAAAAAATTAAAAGGTGATTTTATGAGTTTTACATTAAAGATTAAGGATAAGGTTGAAGAGAGGGAACTTGATGGTGAATTGACTATCAAGGATTTATTGGATGATTTGGAATTGTCTTCAGAAACTGTGGTCTCCAAAAAGAATGGTGAGATTGTTATTGATGAGGAAAAGATTGAAGATGGGGATGAAATAGAATTTATCCAAATTATTTATGGTGGATAAATCCTTTTTTAGCTTTTTTTTTTCAAATTTTATTAATCCTTTTTATTTATTCTTATTTTAAAATTTTTAATCAATTTCCATTTAACTATTTTTCACTATTTTTCAATAATTTTAATAATTCAAATCAATAAATATTATATTATAAAGATTTTTTAATTTTCAGGTGATACTATTAAAGTTTATTACGAATGTGGCGCATGCTTTTTAAGGCAAGCTAAGGAAGCTATTGACCTGTCTACTGATGATGAGGAATTGAAATTCAAGATTCTTCAAGACATACTATCCTATTTGGGAGAAAACTTCTCTAAGGAATTGTCTTCAAATGGAACCGGAACAAGGATTCATCAGCATATCAAAAAGGAAACAGGATGTTACGATCCGTATTACCATCAAAAGAAGGAAGGAAATGAAATTGCACTGTCCTTAATTCCAAAGGTAAGGGAAATATTAGAAAAGGACAGCAGCTTAGAAACTTATGTTAAGATAGCTATTGTAGGCAATATCCTTGACTTTGGAACATTTGGTTTAAATACAGAATTTGAATCAATGATATCTGAAGGATTGGAAAAGGAATTGGCCATAAATAAGATAGATGAGTTTGAGGAAGCCTTAAAAAAATATGATAATGTTCTTTATTTGGTGGACAACACTGGAGAAATTGTTTTTGATAAGTTTTTGCTTGAAAAGATAAGGGAATATGATGTTGACATTACTGTAGCAGTTAAGGAAAGGCCGATTTTAAATGATGCATGCATGAAGGAGGCATTGGAGGCGGGCCTTGATGAAGTGGCTACCTTAATAACCACTGGCTCTGATTCTGTAGGCGTTGTGGAATCCATGATTTCCGATGAGTTTAAGGAAATCCTATTGAATTCCCCATTTGTAATTTCCAAGGGAATGGGCAATTTTGAAGGATTGACTGAAATGAACCTTGAAGGACAGGACATCTTTGTATTGCTTTGTACAAAATGCTCCTCCATTTCCAAAGAGTTAGGTCTTCCTGAAGGTTCCCATATATTAACAACATTATGATTATTGGATGATTATCGAAAGTAAAATATTTTATGGTTTAGGGGGCAAATTATGAAATTCGGATTTATAGGATTTGGTGAGGTGTCATACACTCTCTCAAAAATATTGCTGTCTTATGGATTTGATGTATTGACTTCAACTGAAGGAAGGTCAAAAAAGACAAGGGAATTGGTAAAATCACTTAATTTAACTGTTTTGGATAGTTTTGAAGAGGTTGCTCGCCAATCTGATATTTTAATCTCAGCAAACAGCCCCCAAAGCGCTTTGGCCATTGCCTTAAAGTATGGGTCATTGACTGAAGGGATCTTTTTGGACTTTAACAACATATCTCCAAACACTGCAAAGCAAATAGAAAATTATATTGGGGATGAGCATTTCATTGATTCCGCCATTATGGGAAGGGTAAGCTCAGAGGAATTGCACCTTTACTTCTCCGGCAGAAAGGCGGAAGAATTCGTATCCAATATGAGGGCTTTCATTAGGAATAACGATTCAGGCAGTGACGTTAAGGTAAACATTAAGGTTGTAAGTGATGAGATAGGGGACGTTTCCAAATTAAAGATCCTTAGAAGTTCCTATACAAAAGGCGTTTCAGCCCTTCTTGTTGAGACATTTGAAACAGCTGAAAAGTTAGGATTAAGCAAGGACTTATGGGAAATATTGTCCTTGACAGAAAACAGGGATTTTGAAACATCTGCCAAATCTCGCATTTCCAGTTCCAAGAGGAAATCCAAACGGAAATATGAGGAATTAGTCGAAGTCTTAGAGTTTTTGGATGATGTTGATAAAAAAAGAAAGTCTAAAATCATGGCCTTAGCCACTAGAGAAAAATTTGAAAAATTAAAAAATAGGGAAAATATTATTTTTCCCTTTTTAAAATTTTTTAGGATGAGTTATATGAATTCTAATAAGAAATGTTTCATTTTGATAATGTTATTTGTATTTCTTTTATTTGTTGGTAATGCATCTGCCAGTAATATTAATGAAATGAATGTTACATTAACTGATGAGGTT
>JAUNXF010000125.1 GCA_030539935.1 Methanobrevibacter sp. | reverse complement strand
TTAATTTTTTAATTATTATTGTGAGGTTATTTTAATGTCAACTAAAGTTGTAGAACTTAAAACCGTAAAAGTCGGAAAATATATTGTATTAGATGGAGAAGCTTCTAAAGTAACTAGCTTAACCACTTCATCTCCTGGTAAGCATGGAGCTGCAAAAGCAAGATTAGAAGCTGTCGGTATTTTTGATGGTCAAAAAAGAAGTTTAGTTAAACCTGTAGACACTAAAGTTGAAGTACCTATTCTTGATAAAAGAATTGGTCAAATTTTAGCTATTATGGGTGACCAAGTCCAAATCATGGACTTAGAAACTTTCGAAACCTTTGAATTACCTATACCTGCTGAATTTGATGAAGAAATCAGAGGAGCTGTAGGTACTGACTTAGGTGTAGAATATATCATTGCATTAGGTAATATGAAGATCATGAGAACTAAAAAAGTATAATTTTTTAGTTCTTTTACCTTTTTTCAGGATTTTTATAAAATCCTATTTCAATCTTTTTTCAAAATAAATCAAATCAAATCTAAAATCAAATCAAACTTTTTTTATTTTTTATTTATTCTATTTTTAATTAATTACTTGATTAACTGAATCGATTTAATTAATTGCTTGATTAAGTGAATCAGATTTAATTAATCAATTAATTAATTGAAACAAATTATTTTAAAAATTATTCTCAGATATTATTGGATATTAAAATTTATAATGTGATAAAATGCTTCTCAATACTTTTGAACCAGGAAAATTTGCTTTTTCAAGTGAATCTGTAGACCTATACAATTTAGAGGAAAAGGAATCTAAAGGTGATTTTGCAAAATCTAAAAAATGGGGAATTATAGGAGTTCCTTTTGATAGCACATGCTCCTATCATCATGGTTCAAGGTATGGCCCTACAATTATCAGAGAGGCATCCCTTGGCTTTGAACAGTATAACTGTGATTTTGAAAAACCGTTAGACGGTGAATTTTATGATTGCGGCGACTTGAATGTTGTTCATGGCAATTGTAAGAAGACTTGTGACATTCTTGAAGATTCCGTAAATGAATTGATTGAAGCGAATATCAAACCAATCCTCATTGGCGGGGAGCATAGTGTAACTATAGGATCCGTAAAGGCATTAGCGGATTGGGAAGAAAATAATGATTTGTCTGGAATTACAGTTATCCATCTCGATGCCCATAGGGATATTATAGACGAGTATATTGGGGAGGAGGATTCACATGCAACTATTATGAGAAGAGTTCATGATTTAAATCCAAAGGAATTGATTCAAATAGGAATCAGGTCATTTTCAGTTGAGGAAAAGGAGTTTGTTGAAAGTCAGGATAATATCACCAGCTTTTTGGCAAAAGATCTTTTTGATGATTTTGATGTTCTTTTGGAAAAGTTGGATTCAATTGAAGGAAAGGTCTATGTTTCTATAGATATGGATGCAATTGACCCTGCATTTGCCCCTTCTGTAGGCAATCCGACTCCTAATGGATTACACCCCGTAGATGTTGAAAATATTTTTGAAGCTTTAGGCAACAATGAAAAAATAGATGTTATTGGTTTTGATATTGTAGAAGTTGCAAGTGATAGATTAGGGGATATTACTGCAGTGCTTGCAGCTAAAATAGTTTATGACTTCCTGACCTTGTTTGCTTAGGTTTTTTCATTATTCCAATTTTTATTTTTTGAATTTATTATTTGTTATATTAAACCCTCTATTTTCAGTTATTTTTTAACAAATAATATAAATATTACTTAAACACATAATTTAATTATAATTTATTATTTAGTGTAAAATCATATTTATTAAATTTATTAAAGATTAGAAAATAATCAATTTTCAAAATTATAAATGATTAAGGAGATTTTTAATGTACAAAAGAGAAATAGAATTATCTGGTCATATCATTGATTCATTAACTCTTCCTAAAACCATGGACATTATTATGGATAATGGAGGGGACTTTGATATACTGGAGTTTGAAATAGGAAAACGCAAATCTGATACTAGTAAAGCTAAGATAATGGTTTCAGCAGAATCTCCCGATGTTTTAAATTCTATTCTTGATGAACTTAACTTTATTGGGGTTTCAATATCTGAAATTGAAGAAGTGAATTTAGTGCCTTCTCCAAAAGATCAAGTAGCTCCAGAAGGCTTTTATTCAACAAGCCACCATGTGACTCATATTTATTATAAAGATGAATGGATTCTTGTAGATGAAATTGAAATGGATTGTCTGATTGTCATTGATGAAGAAAACAAGACTGCAAGATGCAAGCCAATTGCAGACATTAAAAAAGGAGACTTGATTGTAGTTGGTAGGGAAGGAGTAAAGATCACACCTCCTCAAAGATCAAGAGGCAAGCAAGGGGTCTTTGAATTCATGAACAGTGAAGTTTCTTCTGAAAAGCCAATGATGAGCATTATTAATGATGTTGCAACTGAAATTAAGAATGTCAAGGCTAATGGCGGAAAGATAGCGCTAGTTGGAGGTCCTGCTATAGTCCACACAGGTTCTGCACCAATTGTTGCACAACTTGTTAAAGATGGAATCATTGATGTGATTTTTGCAGGAAATGCTTTAGCCACTCACGATATTGAATGCGATCAGTTTGGAACTTCCCTTGGAGTGAATGTTAAGACTGGAGAAGTGGTTGCTCATGGTCACACTCACCATATGAGGGCTATCAACAGAATTAACAGATCAGGTTCAATCAAGGCCGCTGTTGAAGACGGAACCTTAAAAAGCGGAATAATGTATGAATGTGTTAAGAATGATGTCCCATTTGTTTTGGCAGGTTCCATTCGTGATGACGGTCCACTTCCTGATGTAATCACTGACACTGCAGAGTCTCAGAAATTAATGCGTCATTATGCTCAGCGTGTGGATATGGTCATTATGATTTCCACCATGTTGCATTCCATTGCAACTGGTAATCTATTGCCTTCCAGAGTCAAAAGTATTTGTGTAGATATTAATCCATCTACCGTTACTAAACTTGCAGATAGGGGAAGTGCACAAGTTGTAGGTATTGTAACTGACGTAGGTGCATTCTTGCCTGTCCTATATGATGCATTACAAGATGATTAAAACAAATTTTTGATTAAAACATTTTCTAAAGGTATTTTCAATACCTTTCTTTTTTACTTTTTTTATTTTTTTAAAATCTTATTTTATCATTATAATCTTTTTTAAAATCTTATTTTTATAATTAT
>JAUNXF010000048.1:5472-12282 GCA_030539935.1 Methanobrevibacter sp. | reverse complement strand
AAAAGTGAGAAAAGTGAGAAAAGTTATCTTACTCTTAAAGCATATTCCCCTGCTTTGGTAATGCCCAATTCCTGAGCAACAATGGACTCCTCAGGATCGGTCACTATTAAAAGTCCGCTCCAGTTAGAGGAAGTAGGGTTTCTGCATTCTGGACATTGCTCCTTTTCACTGAGTAAACTACAATGTGTACAAGCTTTCAATACCATTATTCTTCCACCTTAGCCATAGCTTTCATTTCTTTTGCCTTATTTTTTTCCGCTTCAATCCATTCGAATTTACCTAAATTAGGTTGTCTCATGGTAAGACCTATTTTAGATTCCTTAATGGTTTTACCCTTAAGGCTTAAGGTAACGATTCTTGCTCTGACCCTATCTCCTTCAGTCAAGATCTTTTTGGATTCATTACCTAAAAGAGAAGCGTTTCTAGGGTCATAATTAATATAATCATCAGTTACTTGAGATACATGCACAAGACCTTCCATTGGTCCGATTCTTACAAATGCACCAAATTCAGTGATATCGGTCACTTCACCTTCAACAATTTCCTGTTGTTCAGGCTTAAAGAAAATGGCATTGAATACAACATTGTGGTAAGCGGCACCATCACCCATAATGAGCACCCCTTCACCAATCTCTTCAATACTAAAAGCACCGACCATCAATCCTAAATTCTTATCAAGTTGACCAATGTACTCTTCATTTAATGTTTCAATAGCTACATCTTCAAGAGGTTCATCAAATCTGTAAGGTGGAATTCTTACAGTTCCCTCAATAGTTGTCATGTAATACAAAATAATCCCTCGTTTTAGTGAAATTTCAATTTTAAATAAAATTTATAATAAATCTAATTCTTAAATGCCTTTTACTGGACCTAATTTCTAAATGTCTTTTATAATATTTAATTAAATATGAATATCAATTAAAAATATAATAATGAAACTATTTAAAGTTAATTATAATTTAAAGGAATAAATGTTTTTTAAACTAATATCAAATAATAATTAAACCATATAACTTCAACTGCCAGATATTTTCTTTAAACTATATAACCTTCAACTGCCAGATATTTCTTTTGTCTTAGAATAACTAATGCAATTCCCTTTTTCTTTGCTTTTTTTCTTAGGACAGCATCATTAGTGGCCAATACATTTGACACCCTAACCAATGCATCATCTACAGATTCGCCATCATTTAAAGGAACATCCCTAATTTCAATTTCATCAGATTGGGCTATTTTCAAACCTAAACTGGCAGCTAACCTTACTTTGCCTTTATTGTTATTTTTCAGCCCCTTAAGCTCATTAATGACAAAGTTTGTTGTAACCAATCGATAATTAGGCAAAACTCTTTTGAATTCTTCTAAAATATCCACATTGAATTGAAAAGGAATCATGAAAAAGTTAGTATCAATGAATACCTCTCTTTTATCTGCAGATTCCATATTATCACAGTTAACTAAATAATTATAGATCAGACTATAAATCCAATAAAATTACAAATCTATTGGATAATTCCAAATCCAATTAATCTCCAACGTGCACCTACTCTACGGGATAATGCAACCCTATCCCCTTTATCTGCACATACAGGTAACTTCAATGCAACGCTGACATTTTTCTTAACTTTAGTGACTACTCCAATGGTGGTGGTTGTACCACAGTTAATCATTAAAGGTTCCTTGATTTTAATCGGATCTACTTTTCTCTCATCTTTAGTTCCTACAACACGTTCCAACAGTTCAGTTTTCATATCAAAGCTATGCAAGACTTCAGGCAATGTGCCTTCAGCACCAGCAACAGAACCGGATAGTGAATCAGCTTTAGTGAGTGCAGGATCCAGTTTGGTGGCTACACCAATAAGACCTCCAGGCCCCACTTCCTCTACAGACTCTCCACCTGCTTCCAAACCAATGATTTCAGAAGTCAAGCTAATCCATTTGTTTTGTTTGCTTTCCTTAATATTAATTCCAGGCCTGATTTCAATGATGTCCCCTAATTTAAGGGTACCTTGAACCAAGCTTCCACCGATTACTCCACCCTTGATCTTTTTAGGATGGGAACCAGGTTTATTAATGTCAAAGGATCTGGCTACATGCATTCTGGCAGGTTTATCCAATTCTTTTTCCGGAGTAATGATTGTGTCGTTAATAGCTTTGATGAGAATGTCAATATTAGCTCCTTGTTGAGCGGATACTGGAATGATTGGCGCATCTTCTGCACAAGTACCTTTTACAAATTCCTTAATTTCCCTGTAACTCTCAACAGCTCTTTCTCTAGGAACAATATCCACTTTATTTTGAACTACAACTACATCCTTAACACCGATAACATCAAGTGCCATCAAGTGTTCCTTGGTTTGTGGCTGCGGACATTCTTCGTTAGCTGCAATTACCAATACGGCACCATCCATAATTGCTGCACCGGACAACATGGTTGCCATTAAGGTTTCGTGCCCTGGAGCATCTACAAATGATACCTTTCTAATTACTTCAGTTTCACTTCCACAATGTTCACAAACCTCTTTGGTAGTGTAACATAAAGGCTCTTCACATTTAGGGCATTTCCTGAATTCAATATCAGCATATCCCAAACGGATAGAAATACCTCTTTTTGTTTCTTCACTGTGAGTATCTGTCCATACACCAGATAATGCTTTGGTAAGTGTTGTTTTTCCGTGATCGACATGGCCCACAAGTCCTATGTTAACATCAGATTGTACTTTCACAGATTACACCTTTAATTTTTTTAATGAAATAAATTGAATTAATTAATAAATATTATTGAATAGAATTTTTACAAATAAAATTTATAATTAATATTGAATCATACTTATGAATAATACTTATCTTTTGAATTAAAACCATATTTATAATTCAATATTAATATAAACATGATTTAATACTTTAAATTTGAAATAATAAAATATAATAAATTTAAATTTATAAATTAAAAATTTAATTTCCAATTTAATTTTAATGAAAATTGAGAAATAGCAATGAAAGCAAATTTCATTATAGCTTCAATGTTCAATTAATAATGAAAATTGAAAAATAATAATGAAAATAGATTTCATTATCAATTTCATATCAATTAATAATCTGATTATTCTTCTGCTTCCTCTTCTTCAGGATTTAAGATATCAGATATGGATTTGCTACCTGCTTTGGTAACAATAGTGTTGATTTGAACAATGTCTTCAGAAACAGTGTTTCCTCTGACAGTTTTTCTTCTTTTAACACCATCGACTTTAGGCCTGTAACCTACTCCACCAGTCAAGAGACTTTTGATTCTTCTAGGACCATCAACATCTCTTTTCATAGCGAAACCGTTTTTGTCACTACCTCCGGTGATCTTTAAAGTGTAGCCGTCTAAACCAACGAGCTGACCATCAAATTCTTCACCGATTTTTAAGCCGTTCAATTGTTTTGTATTATCAACTTCTAATTGATAACTTAATTCTTTTTCAGATACAACAATTTTAAATGCCAAAAAAATTCCTCCTTTTATTTTTAGGAATTTAATCTCCCTTAATCTCTAGTATTTATTCTATAATCTTAAATAATGTGAAATAAATCTTATTAATATTGTCATATTTAACGAGAGAATATGATAAGCTTAATAAATCTTCTAAAGGACACATTAGCTAATATTCGAAAAGGCCGAACTTGCCCCAGTCCTTATCTTTTCTGCGTTTGATCTCCAAGATTTCATCAAGGGCCAAAAATTCGTCTTCATTTAATTTATCCTTAAACTCACGCTCTAAAATCTTATAATGCTTTTCAGGAATATCCCCATATAAGGTATCCCCTTCCTCAAAGTCCTTTCCTGCTACAGCATCATTAATGGCCATAGCAACTCTTTGACCTCTGGAAATTGCAGGTAATGTTTCACCCTTATCTTCCATGCTGGCAACGGTGCCTACATAATCTCCATTTGCATTCATTAAAGCATAACCCTGTTTTACAGTTCCCGCTTCAACTTCAATACCGCAAATGGCCGGCTTGCTTTGCCTGAATATCAATTTTGGGAGAACCATGAATTTAGCAGGCTTAATGATAGCTTCAAGCCATTGCTTTTTCTGTGCTTCTTTTCTCTCTTGAACCCAAGCCTCATAGTCTTCGGTTATCTGGTAAATCACATCACCCTTAAAGAGCTTGACACCGGAATTATTTAAATCGACTTCTGCCTTTGGATGAACCTTAACATTGAATGCAATGATTACGCCATGCTCAATGTTTTCCTCCTTGGCAATTGATGCATCGATCACATCTCTCTTATTTACATCACCAATTTCAGCAGACCTGATTGGAATATCCATTTCCTTAAGCAAATGAACAACAGCTTCAAGGGATCCTAAGGTATCTGCCTTGACAAACAATCCTTCATCATCGGTATCAACAGTAATGTCCTCCAACTCCTGCAACAGTTCGGCCTCCACATCCTCATCCTCATTCAATACACGAAGAGGGGATCCGGAAACAACATCATCAAGATTTGGAGCAGCTATCTTGATACCTGCAGCTGCAACAACCTCATCCACCTTTTTAAATTTCTTTTTGGAATCTCTCATCTCTTCAAGAGGGAGAGGCCTTAAGATAGACCTGATTTTTGTCTTTACAACATTATTTGCATCCATTAAAGCTATTTCATCACCATCGCGAAGTACGCCATCATAGATAATACTATCAACAGTTACTCCAAGCCCAGTTTCTTCCTTAACTTCCAAGACAGTTCCCTTTGCAGGGGCGTCTTCATGGATTTCCAATTGTTCAGTCAAGTATTCCTGAGCAAGACCAAGCAACATTGCAATGAGCTCAATAATACCTTCACCGGATTTTGCACAAATTGGAATGATTGTAATCTGACTTGCAAAATCAGTCACCCTATCAAATCTTTCAGATTGGAATCCTTCCTCATGCAACTTTCCAATAAGCTCATAAACCTTTAAGTCCAAGGCAGTTTGCACACTTGGAGCTTGCTGTCTAAAGCTTTCCATGAAAGAGGCATCTTCATGAATCTCCCAACCGAAGAGCCTATCAATTTTATTTGCAACGACAATGAATGGGGTCTTATACATTTTTAGAATATTAATTGCTTCATAGGTTTGAGGCTTGAAACCCTCATTAATGTCAACAATTAAAATAGCCAAATCAGCTAAAGCCCCACCACGTTTACGAAGTGATGTAAATGCAGCATGTCCCGGAGTATCTACAAAAAATAAACCTGGAATTGTATCTTTAATTGATAATCGAGCTATAAAATCGCCACAAATTTCATTAATTGTATCTATTGGTATTTCAGTAGCACCGATATGTTGGGTAATTCCACCAGCTTCCCTATCAGCAACAGTACTTCCTCTGATATAATCCAATAAGGTGGTTTTACCATGGTCCACATGACCTAAAACAGATACAATTGGGGATCTAATCTTCATATTTACTCCTCACATCAAACAATTCAAATTTAAACAATAATAATAATTTTGATTCAATGAATAATAGCTTATTAAAGTTTCATCAATTAAGCTAATTACTAATGATTATAGACAATAATGAGTCTATTCGTAAATCCAAGCGTTATCAGACATAGAATAATCACAAATTTCGTCTTCATCAAAGAAGAGAGCAATTTCTCTTTTAGCAGATTCAGGTGCATCAGATGCATGGATAATGTTTCTTCCAGTATCCATACCGAAATCTCCTCTAATGGTTCCGATATCCGCTTCTTTAGGATTAGTTGCTCCAACCATCTTTCTGATTACAGAAATAGCATCGTCCCCTTCAATAACCATGGTTAATGCAGGAGAAGAGGTGATATATTCAACTAAACCATTGAAGAATGGTTTTTCAGCATGTTCACCATAATGCTGTTTAGCTAAATCTTCATCAATTTGTCTTAATTTCATAGCGACAATTTTGAGACCTTTATTTTCAAAACGGCTTAAAATTTGACCCATTAAACGTCTAGATACCGCATCAGGTTTCATCATAACAAAGCTTCTTTCAATCATTGTTTAACCCATTTTACCTTTCTTGGCACTCTGCCAAGCTTAATCATATTTTTTTCACATTTACTACTACAGAAGAAATAGATGGAACCATCTTTCTTAACGTACATCTTTCCGGTACCTTCTTCTATTTCTTTACCACAGAATGAACAAGTTCTCATGTTAAAACACCTTCTTTTAATAGATAAGCCTATAATAACTTAGTTATTAAGGAGTTCTGATCTCCTTAGCTTCTCTGATTGTGTCGAGTAACATTAAAATATCGCCTTCACGTACAGGACCCATGATATTTCTTGTTAAAATTCTTCCTTTATCTCTTCCATCGAGAATTCTGCATTTTACTTGCATGATTTCTCCAGTCATACCAGTTCTGTTAAGAACTTCAATAACTTCAGCTGGACTTCCTTCTTCCATATTATCACCTATTAATTATATTGAAGATAATTTATTTCGAATGAATTAAAATCTTCTAAAGGCGCAATACTTATTCTTTAAGTTCTGCAACTTTTTCAACAACTTCTGCTACTAAGTCAGCAGCATCTCCAGCATCTACAATACAAGCGGAAGCAGTTCCAACACTTAAACCAGCAGCTGCACCAACTTTGTCTTTGGTAGCTAAGTATACGTAAGGAATTTCTTTTTCTTCAGCGAGAACAGGAATGTGAGCAACGATTTCAGCAGGATCAACATCTTCAGCGATAACGACTAAAGCTGCGTTTCCTCTTTCGATGAATTTGGTTACTTCGTTAGTTCCTTTTGCTACTTTACCAGTATTTTGTGCTACTTCTAAAGCTTCTTCTGCTTT
>JAUNXF010000048.1:0-5372 GCA_030539935.1 Methanobrevibacter sp. | reverse complement strand
TTCCTTTTGCTACTTTACCAGTATTTTGTGCTACTTCTAAAGCTTCTTCTGCTTTGTTAGCGATTTCTTCAGGTGTATCAAATTTTACATAAATGTTTGCCATATAATTTACCTCCTTTTTCATCTGGCTTTTGCCATCCATCGGCAAATATTATAACTGTAATAAAATCTATAATTCATATTATTTTCTAGATTTTGAGATAAGAATACAATTATAATAATTAAAACAGTAAAAATTATTTCTAATCTTTTGAAATAACATTACTAAAGGAAAATCAGTAAAAACAATCAAATATTGAAGTTATAATCAATCCAAACATTCGAATATTCAAATTCAATGAATTCAACAATTCAAATTCAATAAACTTTAAAACGATTCAAACATTCTATTAATTATAGATAAAACTTTTTAAAAATGATATTCGAGATAAAATCTCAATAAATAACTATTGTTGATTATTAAATCATAATCTTATTAAATATAATATCATTATAAAAAGTTAGCTTGCTTCAAGCTAAAAAATATTCAATTATAATTACAGATTTAAAGTTTTAATCTATAACTCTAAATATTATATCCACATCACTAAATAATAAAGCCTAAAATAAAAGTAAAAAGTTTTTATTTTAGTTTAATATTTTCAATGAATATTATTAGTTTAAGTAAAATTAGCTAATAATATAAAATTTTTCAATTTAGTATTAATGAAATAAATTCTAGAGAACTAGACATAATAAAATATATTATTTATAGTATATAAATGTTATTAGAAAAATAGCCTTAAAAATAAGAAATATGACATAAATCCAGAATTTAAAAAAATAAGTTCCAAAAAAATAAAAAAATAAAAATTCGTAAAAGTTTTTAAGAAGAAGATCAAGTAAAAACTTACTTAAATCTTAATCTCAAACAAGAAAAATTAAACAGCAAAATTATTTGATTGCTAATTTAATGTCTTCAGCTTTTACAGTTTTTCTGCCTGCATGACGTGCAAAGTTGACTGCTTTGTCAGCAATTTGGTTTCCGTATTCTTCAATTGCTTCAGCTAATTCTTCTTTAGCCGCATCAGCTACTCTTTCTGCACCAGCATTTTTTAATATTCTTCCGATAGGAGCGATTGGTAATTCCATATTTAACACCTCAAATTTTTATAATATTAATTGTATATTTTTTAATATATAAATATATCGATAAAAATGCTTAAAATCTAAAATCATTTACACTTTACTATTAATAATTTATAAAAAATATTAATAATTTTTCAAATCAAATCTTAGGAAAAAATATAAAAATAATCAAAATTTCATAAAAAAATATTATATCAAATGGGAAAATAATAAAAAAATATTAAAAAAATCAAAGAATAAAAGAAAAATATCAAAAAAATAAGGAAAACAACGAATATAAAAAGATTTAAAAAATGGATTTTGGAAAAATGAAAAGACAATGAAAAAGTTTAAAATAAGCAAATACCGACTGAAAAGATATAAAAATAATAAAAAAATTCAATTAATAAGATAATTCAAAAATAAATCAAAATAAAAGAACAATGATAAAAAATTAGTGAAAATAGAAAGTAATAATAAAAATAAGCGAAAATAAAAAGAAAAAGAAAAAATAATCAAATAAAAGGGAAGATGAAAAATTAATTGAAAAATGAGAATTATGGAAAATTACTTATCTGCTAAGTAAAATTTCCTTAATCTTATCAATGTCTGCATCGACTTGGACAGGATCGACACACGCATCAATTGCAGTGTTAGGATCTTTAAGCAAGTGTCCTGTTACAACACAAACAACTCTTTCTCCCTTGTCAACATCCCCTTGTTCAACTAATTTCTTAAGGCCTGCAATGGATGCTGCTGAAGCAGGCTCCACACCGACACCTTCAGTTCTTGCAAGCAATTTTTGAGCATCAAGGATTTCCTCATCTGTTACGGTTTCAGATAAGCCGTTTGAATCATAAATAGCCCTTAAAGCTTTGACGGCACTTACAGGAGCACCGATACGGATTGCAGTTGCAATGGTTTCAGGGTTTTCCACAGGAGTCATTTCCATGGTCTTATCCCTGAATGCATTTGCAATAGGACAAGCCCCCTCAGCTTGAATACCAGTCATCATTGGCACATCATCAATAAATCCGGCATTGTGGAATTCTGTTATACCTTTCCAAATGGCGGAAATGTTTCCTGCATTACCTACAGGCAAGACTATCCTATCTGGGGATTCCCATCCCAAATCATGGACAATCTCATAACCAATGGTTTTTTGACCTTCCAATCTGAATGGGTTGATTGAATTCAATAAGTATAAGTATTTTTCACGGGCAAGTTGGGTCATGGCCTCTAAAGCTTCATCGAAGTTGCCGTTAATGGAGAACACTTCTGCACCATGGAACATAGCCTGTGCCAATTTACCAAGAGCCACTTTACCTGCAGGCAAAAATACGGCACATCTTAGGCCAGCCCTAGCGGCATAAGCAGCTAATGAAGCTGAAGTATTTCCTGTGGAAGCGCATCCTACAGTATCTACACCAAGCATCATAGCTTTAGTCATACCAATAGTCATTCCCCTATCCTTGAAACTGCCTGTAGGGTTGGATCCTTCCACTTTAACATAAAGGTCGATTCCAAGCTCTTCACCTAATTTCTCACACTTGCAAAATGGAGTTCCACCTTCATCCAAGGAAACCCTTTTGCTTGCATCGACAGGCAAACATTCCTTATATTTCCATAAGTTATCTCTTCTGCCTTCAAAAGTAGATTTAGGAACATCAACCTCCACTTCCACTTCTAAAACAGAGCCACACTTTTTACAGTTGTAGATAACTTCATCATCTTCATATTCTTCTCCACAAGATACACATCTAATCATTTTATCACATTAAACTTTTTTTAAGAACTATAAACTTATTTACTTTAAATATTATTTTATTAGTTTAATTATAAAATTTAATTCAATTTTATAGTCTAATATAAAATTTACATAAAATTAGATTATAATTAATATACATCATATAATTTAATCATTATAGTATAAAAACTTATTTTAAGATTAATGACTTGAATATTGAAAATCAGTGAAAGAATGAATCTTAAAAAGAAAACAATTAAAAAAAAAATAGAATTATAAAAATAATAAAAAAAATGGTTAAAATGAAAATAATTAAACTAAACTTAAACCAAAGATTGAAAATAGCCAACTTGCAAGTGGCAAGGTTATATTGGCTTCAATGAATGCTGCTATAAACAAAAGGATAACAGAAAGACAAAGGAAAATAAAAGACTCTTTTAATTTATTCTGATTCTTTTTAAATGCTGCATAAAACCTTTGTTTAGTTGTAATTTTTACGTTGGAGAAATATGGGTCAAATATATCCAAATAGGAAAGGTCTGGAGAAATCAAGCCCCAAATGAAATGAAGTATAAATGACAGCAATACAAAGCCGCCGGTGGTGGCAATTATAATTGCAGGAATTTCTAAAATCCCATGAGGCAAGGTTAAAACCAAATATGCCAATATGTCAAAATCAACCCCATAGTATCCGATGAACAATCCGTTATTTGCTAAAATGACTGCACCCAATACACCACCAAGAGCTGCAAGAGCATATAAAATAAAGGCTACAGACACATTATTTGTAAATATGGAATAGGTGGTTAAAGAGATTGTGCCCTCTTCCACCTGCTGTTCAAATGAATCCACCATAGGTTGAATATATTCGCTAATCTCATTGGCATAAAAATATCCTATGATTACAGGAATAACAAACAATAAGATTGAAATAAATAAAAGCATTTTATTATTCGAAAATGCTAATTTTGTCTCATCTTTAGCTATTTCCAGATAATATTTAATATCTACCATAAAATCACCCCAAGATGTCTTAAATCCATCCCATAATTTCTAGATTTAATAGTTATTTCTATTTAATAGTTATTTGTAATTATAGTTAATTATTAAATTTGTAGTTTTTATTTAAATTTGATAAAATTTAGATAATAAATAAATTCAAGTAAAAGACAAATCTAATCAAATAAAGATTCGGCAATCTCTAAGGATTCCTCTTGTTTAACTTTCAAGTCTTCAAAGAAGTCTTTCATAAGTTCTGCTGCATGAACCTTACAATGACCGCACATAAGGTCTCCGTTCATACATTCTTCACGGATTTTTCCAAGTTCCTTATCATCATCCACCAAATGGTAAACAAGCATTTCATAAATTACACATTCATCAGGTTTTCCACCTAATTCCTTTTGTTCATCAAGAGTTTCCCTGCCACCTGTCTTAGATGACTTGACTTTTTTCTCCGCCTGTTTAGGAGTTTCATTTAAATAGATTGCAGTATTAGGTTTGCTGCTGGACATCTTATCTCCAGTAAGACCAGTCAAAAATCTATGATAAGTGGATGCAGGAGCTAAAAATCCGTATTCCTCATTCATCTTTGATGCAATGTCCCTTGTTAGCCTAAGATGAGGATCCTGATCCACACCTACAGGAACAACCACCTGTTTTGGTCCTCCAAACTCCTCGGTTTGAGGAAGCAAAATATCAGCAACCTGCACTAAAGGAACATATAAATGTGCAATGTTAGTGCTTTCATTAAAACCATAAATTGCATGCATATTATTGAAATTGACTCTTTTTGCAATTTTAAATGTTAAATCATTTAAAGTCTTGTTTTGAGATTGAAGATAGACATTCACCTTTTCATCAGTTAAATCAAGACCTAAGGCAATATAGTTTGCCAAATATTCCTTAATGGCTATTTCCTTTGCCTTTTCAAAACTTATTCCCCTTGCGGCATAGGATTCCATATCTGCAATTGATAATGATAAGGAAGCCCCTTTTTCAAAATACCATTTAAGTTGGTCTATAACCATTTTATGACCGATATGCATCTGACCACTTGGCATCATACCTGTCATAACTGCAAAATCCTTTTTGCCATTGACTAAAGGTACCAATTTATCAAAATCCCTATGTCCAAAAATTACTCCCCTTTTCATCAATCTTGCAGGGTCTTCAATTTTCCCAATGAGTTCTGAGAAGTCTTTTATACCAAACTGATTAACTAATTTATCATAATCTACTATAGATGAGCCCCATGGATCAATCAAAAAATCACCTAAAATATAATATATTTGTTTAAATTGAATAATCGAATAAAAATTAATATGTTTTTATCTATAAGTATTTAATTAATTATATCTATTTTTAATTAAAATTATTTAAATTTTTTTGTAAAAATTCCATAATTAATATTTTCTTATCATATATCTGAAATATAATTAATATGCTATTAATTAAATATGATTTACAAGTTTATAAAAATAACTAATTAAATGAAAATAATTAATTAAAATAAAAA
>JAUNXF010000124.1 GCA_030539935.1 Methanobrevibacter sp. | reverse complement strand
AAAATATTCTCCAAAACTAAAAGAAATAGAGAAAATATTCTCTAAAGCTAATAAATACCTGCACCATTTGTGGCATTGAATGCAGTGATATTCTGACCTTCAGTAACATTCTCATCAAAGTCATAGTAGGATATCTGAGTTCCATTCTCATCCTGCAGATCATAACTGCTGTTTTCATAGACAGTTATATTATCAGTCACATTCATATAATGAACCCCTCCGGAATCTGAATTGTCAGCCCCAATTCCCATAATCATTGAAACACCTAAAGCCAGTCCACAAATAAAGGCAATTAAAATTATTGCCATTAAAATTATTTGCCTTGAACTTCTAGGTTTTCTTGGGCCAGAACCTTTAGACCATATGGAACTTCTAGAATTTCTGGAATTATTGGAAAGCCTGGAATTTCCTAAATTTCTGGAATTATTAGAGTGTCTGGAACTTCTGGAATTATTAGGAGTTCTAGTCTTTAAAACATTCTTATTTTTCTCTTGCCTAGAATTCCTGGATTTCCTACCAAGTTTCACCATTAGTTTCACCACAAATTACATTTAAATTCTATAAAAATTAAACATTAAAAATTCTTAATAAATTTCAACTATTTAAAAGTGTAATACGCTACAAGAATCAATACAATCAAAAATCCATAGATTGCCATTCCCATTATAGCAAACAAATAACATAAAATGAACATTACGAGAAATGCAGTGACCATCTTACCTTTCTTATTGGACAAGATATCACAGAAAGTTCTTGTAAAGTCTGAAGGAATGTTATAGGCATACAAACCGTTGGCCAAATCAAATACAACCAATGACAATGCACCAAAACCCTTAATTCCCTCTGCAATGTTTGCACGTTCACCAGCTTCCCTTCTGCTTCTTCCAATACCTATCTTGACTTTGGCGCCATTATTCAAAATAAACCATGCACAGTCAAGACCTGCACGAATTGCCACATCCTTGCTTGGGAACTTTGCAATCAGGTCATCTCCACCTTCACGGTAACCTTCAATATGACCTTCACAATCTTCCATAAACTCCTTAACGCTTGTCATCAATTCCACAAGCTTATTTCTGCCATGCTTAGAAATGAAATTGGTTGAGTCCACAATATCGATGAACAAATATTGCTGGAATTCAGGAGGCTCTGATTCAGGCAACTTAAATGGAGTGTCTAAGACAAGTGCATATTCACCGCCTAATTTAGTGAATGCCACACCTGGAGAATCTCCAACTTCCTTATTGAACTTGATTGACCTTTCAATTGCTGCAGCGCCGGTCATGCCGGCAGCAGCCCTTACGCGGATTCCATTATCCAAGCCGATGCCAACCAACCTAATGGCCACCCTGATTGCATCATTTTTAGACATCAAACGTGAAACGATCTCTGTTTCACTTCTTTCGATAATTTCTCCTTTTTCTCTTAAGATAATATCAGTGAAAAGATTAATAATATAAGAAGGTTCGGACAACTCAACATACATATAACGGTCACTACCCATTATTATATTGCTTACAAGGGCATACTCTTCAACCTTATCCTGAGCAGGAAGCAATTCATAAAAGCTATGATTTTCAGGAATGTTCTCACGGCCAACATCCCTTACCAAGTTGGTGAAGATACTTTCTGTAGTGATATGGGCCTTATCAATTTCCATAAGCATGGTTTGAGTATAATTGAACATGTCCACATATTCTGTTTCTAATGGAGTGGTTGGGAAATATTTAGTTCCTATACTAATTATTTCATGATGTGTAACTAAAGAAATAAGCTTTCTTAATATACTATGTTCCGCCATATTTTACCTCCTATTAGTTTTTTCTAGAATTCTCTTAAATAATTTCAACAAATTATTTCTCCGAATAAATATTCTTTTTAATTTATTTATCTTTCTTCTTCTTAGAATTCTTCTCTAAATAAATATCCCATCTAATTTATTTCTCTTTCTTCTTCTTAGAATTCTTCTCTAAATAAATTTCAAATTCACCTGGCTTTTCAAGTATCATATTAGGTTTAACTGAAACAAATGGAAACTTCCAAGTACCTAATCTTCCAGCAATTGTACTTGCAATGTTTCTTGAGTTCTTTTTAATGAATACCTCATCATAGGTGTTTGTCTGAATTTCAATATTGTATGGAGGATTGTCTTCCACCTCATCAGTTAAAACAATATTCAAACCGAAATAACCCGGCTTAATAAATAAATCATTACGAACTGCTATCAATGGCTTGTGAACCAATCTTAGCCTATCAGCTACAGTGACTGAAATATTACCTGCATCCTTAACAGCAGCCTTATAATCCTTTGGATGAACTAGAACAAATATCACATAAGGAACAGATGTCTCCACATCATCCACCATTTCCATAACCTTGTCAAACATTGGCAACTTGGAAAATAGCCCTTCTATTTTGGAGGAAACATTATCCTGTTCAGATTGATCCAATAGAAGAATTGCTTGTTTAGCCACGTTCAATGGAGTGAATTTAGTTGTTTCCTTTCCTTTATAAACCACCCAACGTTTTCTTTCCAATTCATTCAAGGTTTCATCACAGATATTCTGCAAGAGATTCTTAACTTTCTTAGGCTTCTTAGCCTTACCCATTATCAACTGATTGTCCTGAATTGAAAATGGAATTCTTATGCTGTTAATGTCTGGGAATTCAGACATGAAATCTCTGAATTTATCATTGGACAATACTTTTGCATCCTCTTCATAAGCCAAATCAAGAATGTAATGGTCAGCAATGGTTCCAACAGGCACCTCATCAATGATTCCATCATTAACCAATCTGACAAAAGTTTCCTTATCATCTATATTATGGCGCAATGAAGCATCTGCAATAATTAAAAAGTCATGATGACCCTCTTCCAACGCTTTGACGGCTAAAGTGATGTTTTTTAATTTAGCTTTTGAACCATCTTCCTTTTGAAAATGTGCAACATTTGCTGCATCAATAATAACTTTCAAGATATCACCCTTTAAAAGTTTATTTAATCTTTATGATTTTTATTAATGTGAATTACAAATATTTTCAATCTCTTTTTAAAAGTCTTAAAAGAATTAAAATTTCCATATTAAAGTCTTAAAAGAATTAAAATTTCTATAAATTCAATTTCTAATATTATAGATAAAAACATTCGAAATTAATATTTTTTTATAATATTTCATTATATAAATATATATCGATAATAATATATTTAAATCTTTTTAGAGTGAAGAAACAGAATCAAGAAAG
>JAUNXF010000047.1 GCA_030539935.1 Methanobrevibacter sp. | reverse complement strand
TAGTTTTTTTAAATTATTTTTTTTTTAATGCGCTTAATATGAATCAATTAATTCTTGAAAGAGACTAACTGTTTCATCAACACTCATTTCAGCACGTTCGCTAACTTCCTCTAGGTTGGCTTCCCATAATGATATTTTTCCCATTTGGGTAACTAAAAAAGTAAATTTGGGGTTTAAGCGAACAAGGTCTGTCTTAAGTAGGGGAAATTCATTCAAAAGATCCATATATTTTGATTCACTTGTAACATTCACCATAGTAACACCTAAAAATATCTTTTAAAATACTTCTTTTTATATATTTTGTAACTAATTTGGGGTAAAAAGTATTATTTCACGGATTCCCTTTAAGAAATGAATATATTTGATTGTATTTTATGATTTCCATTTAAAAATGAATATATTTAAAAAGTTTGATTTTTAAATTATTATTTAGAAAACATTTTCCCAGAATTAAATTTATATGATGGTCTTTATGGATAATGGTCAAAAATTGTATTCTTGCATAGTTTTATCAGGAGGAATGAGTAGAAGAATGGGTCAGGATAAGGGATCTATGATTATTCAAGAGAAACCTATGATTTTACACATACTTGAAAGATTAAACTATAAAATAAATGATGCTGTAATTGTTTTAAATGATTCAGAAAGGATAGCAAATTATCAGTCACTACTGGACCAATATTGTGACGGCGATTTGAGAGAGAATTTTGACTATTCATTGAAGTTTGCTGAAGATGAGATCAAAGGTAAGGGTCCAGTGTCAGGAATCATGACAGGGCTGAAAAACATAAGGACAGATTATGCACTTGTATTGCCATGTGATTCCCCTTTTATCAGTGAAGGGTTTATAGAGACTATGTTTGATCTGCTTGAAGGGAACTTAAGCTCCAATGTTGATGCCATCATTCCGTTTCACATCAAATCAAATAAGGATAAGTTCAAGGATAATGATGAGTTCAACTTTGATGATGCTGGTGAAATGCCTTTGGAGATGAAGATTCAAAACTCAGAGCCATTGCATTCAATTTATAAAAAGGAGAATCTCAATAAGATTGAAGGGCTTTTAAAAGAAGACAGCTTATATGTGAAATCATTCATCAGAAGCTTGGAAAATCCTCTCTTTATAGAGGTGGACAATAAGGTATTGTTTGATGGGGACTTTAGAAACTTCAACAGAAAGGAGGACCTTGAAGAGCTTATCTAGCCAATCATCTTTTTTTAACGGAAATAACTGTCATCGGGTTTTGACTTTCTAATTTTATTCCCTTATTTAACAGCAGTCCATTTGAAATGTTTATATGAGTGATTTGAGGGTTGTAATTAAGTTCATCTAACTTATTTATCATATTGACCTCAAAGTCTAGGATATTTGTTAAAATAAGCATTCTTCCTTTAGGATTGATTTTTTCGTGGACTTTTTCTATGATTTCATTATAATTGCCCTCTTTTGCCTTTAGGATGGCAATGTCAAAATCATCTATTTTTTCAATTGCAGACAATGGATTTTCATTAATCAGCTCAACCTTATCAATACTTCCATGCTTTTTGATATTCTTTTCACTTATTGCAATTGCCTGCATGCTTTCATCAATTGCATATGCCTTTTTGGCAAGATTGGAAAATTCAGTTGAGATTTCTCCGACTCCACAATTGATGTCTAAAACAATATCAGTGTCTTTCACGTCTGATTTGTATATTAAAATTGATCTGATTTCCTCCTTAGAGAATCCGGAAATATCACAGGTTGTTAATAAGTCAAAGTCATTAATCATATTTTCACTCAAACAATTAAACTAAATATCAATAGATTATTAAAATAAATATCAAATTATGGTTTTTCCCATCTTTTAAACATTTCATTATCTATTTTTAAGACATCCAAGACCTTTCCTACAATGAAATCAGTCATGTCACTGATGCTTTTAGGGTCATGGTAGAATGCAGGCATTGCAGGCAATATGATGCCTCCCTCCTTGGATATCCTGAGCATGTTTTCAAGGTGAACATCCCTGAGCGGTGTTTCCCTTGGCACCAAGACAAGATTCCTCCTTTCTTTTAGTGCAACATCCGCCACACGGCTGATGGTGTTGGATGCATAGCCATTGGCTATTGCTGATGCTGTTTTCATAGAGCATGGGATGATGACTAATGAATCAAATTTGAATGAGCCGCTATTTACAGATGAATCTATCTCATTTGCATCAAAATAGTGGTCTGCCAATGATTTGATCTCCTCCAAATCGTATGCCTCTTCCAATTCATATTTGATTACTATTTTTGCAGGGTCGCTGATTAGGAGTCCTGTCTCAATGTTTAGTTCTTTCAGTGCCTTGAGCAATTCCACTCCATATATTACTCCGCTTGCACCGGTAATGGCTATCAATATCATAGTTTCTTCTCTCCTTTCTAAAATTAAAATGGCTTTGATCTCTCCTTTATAAAATTAAAATAGCTTGGATTGTTCGAAATGGATTGTATCAAATTTATTCACTTTTTCAGGCAAATCAATGTAATTTTCCAATTTTAGCCTATTTAATTTTTCCTTGTCTTCCTTAGGAACATAAAGGCAGATGTCTGCTGAATTGAATCTTGCACTGCTTAATGCCCCTACAATGCTTGAAATTTCATTCAGATGGTATAGGTTCTCTCCAAATGCAACCCATGTCTTCATCTCATCAAAGCTAGGGTACTCTGGAAGACTTAATATGACATAGTTTCTGTCTAAATTGAAATCCTCACTTATCTCCTCTTCCGCCTTTAGCAATTTCTCCTTTTCAATTTTGAATATTTTTTCAGGACTTTCAAAGCTGTTGACAGGTTCTGATTTGACAACCTTTAGAAGGTTTCTGTTATCAATCCGTTCCATGATGTCTCTTGAAAAGCCTTCAGAGCTTCTGCACATGCTGATCATATCTGAATCATCGTACTTATACATCTCATTTGGGTTGATGATGTCTTGGCTGATCATATGCCTTAGGCATCTTCTAAACATTGCGTTTATGATTCTTGTTGTATGGTGCTGATAAACGCTAGGGTACATTAGATAACGGGCAGTGAGAGCCGCTTCAGCCGCTTGGACTCCCTTGATGTCCAGAATCAATTCCCTCTTAAGCTTCAGGTTGCTTATGATCCTTTCAGTGTCGATAACTCCATAGGCCACTCCAGTATAGTGGGAATCTCTGATGAGGTAATCCATACGGTCCATATCCAATTCTCCAGATATTATCGGGCCTAATTTGCCTTTCCCATTGATGATGTCAACAATCTCCTGAGTGTCAAATTTCTCATTGAGCTTGTCGGCTAAGCTTGTTTTTTTAACTATGTATCCAGTCAATTCCTCATGGGGAACATCAAATACAGCTTCTGAAACATGTGAAAATGGGCCGTGACCTGCATCGTGGAGCAAACCTGCCATTCTAACCAATTCCTTTTCATGCTCATCCAATTCCAATTGTTCAGCAAGCTTTGATGCAAGATGCATTGTTCCTATGGAATGTTCAAAACGGGAGTGGTTGGCTCCAGGATAGATTAGGGAGATGAATCCCAATTGCTTCACTCTTCTTAATCTTTGAACTTGAGGGTAGTCCAACACCTCCACTTCAAAGTCATTTAGCGGCAAGTTTCCATGGATGCTGTCTCGGATAAATTTTTGGCGTGACATGATAACACATTCTTATGATAATTCTTATTAAAAAATATTTTTTATTTTAATTTTCCTTTCTCTATCTATTATTTTCCCTTATTCAAATTTTTTGGTTTTTCAAATATTCAATAATTACCTAATGATATTTATAAAAGACTTATTTAATAAAGTTTTCTAATATTTAGATTAATTTAAGCTTTTTATTTCTAATTTTTTACTAATTTAATTATAATTTTATAATTTCAATCAATTTTATTGGGTATTTTAATATTTTAATCTTCTTGTGACAATATTTTAATCGATTCGATGCTTTCATTTGATTCGAATTTTTTTTCCTTATTTTTGTGATTTCCATATTATATTACATCTTATTATAATCGATTAAAATTATTCGGATGTTTTTTTCGATATGTATAAAATACAGTAATCGTAAAATAAGGTTTTATCTTCCTTAATTATAGAAATATTTATATACTATGAAGATAAATCATAATATGTGCAATATCGAATTGCATATTTTTGAATAAATTCATATCGAGGTAATTATATGGAAATTAGTGCAAGAAACGGATTAAAAGGAAAAGTTGCAGATGTTAAATTAGGCGAAGTTATGGCAAGCATTAAAATTGAAGTAACCGAACCTGGCGTAATTACTGCTATCATTACTAGAGAATCTGCAGAAGACTTAGGATTAAAAGAAGGAGACGAAGTAAAAGCCATTATCAAGTCTACCGAAATCATGGTGGCTAAATAAGCCTAATGGTTTTTTAAGTTTTCGTATGAAATCAAATTATCTTATTGGTGATATTATGGAAATCAGTGCAAGAAACGGAATCAAAGGAACTGTAGAAAGCGTAAAGTTAGGTGCTGTAATGGCAAGCATCAAAATTAAAGTGGAAGATCCTGCCTTAATCACTGCAGCAATTACCAGAGAATCTGCTGAAGATTTAGAATTGGCTGTTGGCGATGAAGTAAAAGCTATCATTAAATCTACCGAAGTTATGGTGGCTAAATAGATTCAATTCTATTTATTTTACTTTTGACTTTAATTTCAAATTGTTTTACAGTATTTTTTTAAAGCATTTAATTAGTATTTATTATAGTATTTAGCATTTTAATGGATTATTCTGTTAAAATATGTTTTAAGGTAATTTTTATAGATTTTGTAAAATCTATCTTTTTTTAATCTTTTTTTATATATTTTAAAAATAGTTCATTTTTTTTATTAATTTTAGTTAAAAATAGTTTTTATGGTGTAATGGTGTTTTATAATGGAAGAGGAATTATCCTCCTGCCATTATGACTTTTGTTCCCTTATTGGAAATCTCTTCTTTTTTAAAGTCGATTTCATGCTTTACTCTTTCTACAACTTCTATAAGGGCTTCCAATGTTTCTCCTCTGTGAGGTCCAAGAACAACAACCAGGAAGAGTTGGTCTCCAGTATAGAACTCTCCAATATAATGGATAACGCTTATTTCAAATACTCCATGCTTTACCTTGGCAGTTTCCACAATTGATTCAATTTCAGAGAGTGCCTTTTCCTTGTCTGGAAGTGTTAAGGTAAGCTTATCTACAGTCAAATCTTCCTCTGTGCCTCTTACAATTCCTTCAAAGCTGTAAATTGCTCCAGCTTCATCAACCCTTTGTGATTTTTTAATGTCTTCAATCAATTCTCCAATAGTAAAGTACTCTTCGTCTTTTTCTACAATTTTAATTACCATTTTATCATCCTAATAATAAGTAAATCACATTAATAAGTTTAAGTTTGATACTTAAAGTTAATTTGTTTTAATTAATTAATATATTTAATTTTTTTGCTTATAAATATAACTATTGTTATATTATTATCTTAAAAAAATAGAAAATGAAAAGATAATTATTTTTCACTCAATTCCTTCTTGCTTAATTCCTTAATCCTATTGACTCCATCAATCTCTTCAATAACATCAATAGTGGCTTTAGGAACAAGTGATTTCCAATCTCCATCATTCAAGATTCTATCTCTGATTTCAGTTCCTGACAAGACTTCCCTATCAAAGAGTTCAGGCTGATAGACTTCATATCCCTCTTCCTTGAACAATCTCTTGACAAGGGAATTTCCACTGTAGACCTTTGAGAATGGAGGAGTCAGCATCTTGACTTGAGCAACCCACAATGCATTCCTGTTGATGTCTTCAATAGGTATGATGTAATACCTTTTAGGGTCTATGCCGGCATCATCCAATGCCTGTGTCATCATCATAATCCTTTCGCCTGCAGTAAATGGATCCTTTAGCTCATGGCTTAATTGAGCGCTTCCAATACCAATTACAACCTCATCTACAAAATTCAATGTCTTTTCTATAATTTGTATATGGCCATTATGAACAGGCTGCATTCTTCCAATCAGTAAGCCACGTGTTACTTTCTTCATTGTATCTCTTTTTATCTTTTATAATATTAATATTTGATTATTTAATTTTATTGATACATCTGATTTCTAATTTACCCGTTAGATTAATTCATTTAAGCATTAAAAGAAAAATATATAAGTGATATAAGACTGATTTAAAATTATGTACGATAGAATTAATGTGGCATCAAAAACTAAAAGGATTTTGGATAGCGCTTTTGACGAGCCTATCTCTGTTGACGATGGGAATTACCTGATGAACCTGAAGGGTTCAGAAATTTATCCTTTACTCGCTACTGCAGATGCAGTCAGGGAAGAGATAGTCGGAGACAATGTTACATTCATCAATAACTGCAACATAAACTTCACAAACATCTGTCATGTTCGCTGTGGCTTCTGTGCATTTGGGAAGGATGCAGATGACCCTGACGCTTATCTCTTGGATGATGAAGGCATTCTAAGGAAGGCTGAAGGAGGAGTTCGTGATGGCGCCCGTGAATTTACATTGATGGGAGGAGTCCTTGAAGATGCAACTGTCGAATATTACGAGCATCTTTTGAAATTGCTTAAATCCAATTATCCTAATGTGGACATTCATGGATTTTCACCTACAATGATAAGGGATGCTGCATTGAACAGTAAAATACCTGTGGAAGATGCATTCAGAATATTGAAAAAGGCAGGATTGGATACATTGCCTGGAACCGCCGCTGAAATTCTATCTGACAGATCAAGAGAGATAATCTGCCCTAAAAAGGTCTCAACCCAAGAATGGATTGACATTATTAAAATAGCTCATGAGGCCGGAATTACAGGATCTGCCACCATGATGTACGGTCATGTGGAGACTATAGAAGAGAGGGTAAAGCATTTGGATATCCTAAGGGAAATCCAGCTTGAAACAGGGGGATTCAATGAATTCATTCCAATGACATTCATGCATGAATACTCACCGATATTCCTTGAAGGGCAAAGGGATTTGGGAGCTACAGGCACTCAAGACCTAAAGCTTTATGCAGTGGCAAGACTGATGTTCAGGGACATCATTCCAAACATTCAAGTGTCATGGGTAAAGATGGGATTTAGATTTGCTCAAGTGTCCCTTTTGGCAGGTGCAAATGACTTAGGTGGAACCTTAGGTGGAGATGAATTGTCTGAAGCTTCTGGAGCTCCAGATGGTGTAAATGCAAGCATCAGAGACCTAACTAAATTGGTCAATGATTTAGGCAGAGTTCCATTGGAGAGAAACTCCACTTATACAGAGTTCTATCCGATTGAATTATAAATTTTCTCTTTTTATTTTTATTAACTTTTTTTAGTCTATTTTCTTTTTTATCCTATTTTTCAAAATAATTTTTACTTATTTATTATTTGGAATTTTAAAAATTATTGAAAAGGTTTTAAATAATAGGTAATTTAATATTATATAATGTATAAATATTTTAATAATTAATAAAAACGAATCTATAAAATTAATTATTCTAATTAATGAAATAATCATTTAAAAAATAAAATCGTGGTATAATGATAAGCATTAAAAACCTTTCTAAATCATATAAATTGGATAATGGGGAAGAAGTGAAAGCCCTTAATAATATTAATCTTGAAGTTAAAGAAGGAGAAATCGTAGGTATTTTAGGAACAAGCGGTTCCGGCAAGACAACTCTCTTAAGAATCTTGAGAGGTGTTGAAAAATTTGATGAAGGTGAAGTCAGGGTAGAGAGATACACCTTAAAGCCGGATTCATCTCAATTTTATTTCAATCAAGTTAAAAAGGAAACTGCAATTCACCTCCAAAGGTCATTTGGTATTTGGCCTGAAACCGCATTGGATAATGTAGTGAGAAAATTATACGGTGCCAAATATGGTGATGAGGCAGGAACCGACTTCAAATTGGCTCATGACCAATTCGATAAGGAAGCCTATGAGCTATTGGATCTTGTAGGACTGAAGGAAAAATCAGGTCACTTGGCTTCCGTATTGAGCGGTGGAGAAAAGCAAAGGCTCATCATGGCAAGGCAGCTTGCCAAAAAGCCTAAGGTAATGCTTCTTGACGAACCTGCCACAATGGCATGTCCTAAAACCAAGCAGGAAATCTTGGATGCAGTCAAGAAAATAAATAATGAATTGGGAATTACAGTTGTTTTGGTGTCTCATTTGCCTGAAATCCATAAGTTCCTGGCTGATAGGGTCATCCTTTTGGAGGATGGTGAAATAGCCAAGGAAGGAGATGTTGACGAGATCATCGACGAATTCCTAAGCGATATCGAAGACCCTGTTGACATTGAAATTGAATCCACAGATGAAACCCTCATCAAAGCATGTGATTTGGATAAGAGGTTCTATTTGCTTAAAGGAAAAGACGTTTTGCACATGAAGGACATCAGTTTTGAAGTGAAAAGGGGAGATGTCCTATCCTTGGTAGGTCCAAGCGGTGCAGGTAAGACAATTCTTCTTCGCATGTTAGGTGGTATGGATGTCCCTGACAGTGGGGATGTATTGTTCAAGCTTGAAAAAGAGGAAGATGGAGAAGCTGTAACTAAATGGGTAGACCTTAGAGAGGCAAGCCTTGACAGGATGGAAGTCAGAAGAAACATAGGTTTCATGCATCAGGAATTCGCTTTGGTATACTGGGCTACCGTTCAAAGCCAATTGGCTAAGAAATTAGGTTATAAAAGATTTGATATGGTTCAGGAAGCTAAGGAAAGGGCTAAGGAAGAAGGATTGCCTGACATCTTGCTTGATGCATTGTATCAATTGACCGACCTTCCTGAAAGGGAAGCTAAGGCTCGTCTTGAGCAAGTTGGACTTGAACCAAGCATTTTAGATGAATTGTTCCCTAAATTCCCTGAAACTGAAATTGCAGAACAGGTTGCAGACTTGTTTGAAGCCCTTGACTTGCCTTTAGACATTTTAGGAAGAAAATCATTTGAATTGTCTGGAGGTCAAAAGGTAAGGGCCATGCTTGCCCTTGTGCTTGTATCCAAACCTGATATCCTGCTCCTTGACGAACCGTTTGGAGACTTGGATCCAAAAACATTGAGGACAGTCACAAATTCACTTAAGAGAATCTGCAAAGAGTTTGGAACCACAATTGTAATGGTTTCACATAATACAGACTTCATTAGGGAGTTAAGTAACAGAGCCATATTCATTGACCAAGGATTATTGTTGGATGACACCAAAGACGTTGATAGGTTGGTTGATGACTTCATTGGATTCTGTCATGCGGATTACTTGATGTAATCTGCATTATTTATTTTTTAAACAAATTATTTTCCATATTATTCTCATATTTTAAAGATGATATTATGTTCAAGAATATTTTAGTGGCTAGCGATGGCTCCAAATGTGGAGATAAGGCAGTGGACTTGGCTATTGATTTGGCAAGCAAATATGGCGCCAGAATAGCTGCATTATACGTTATGGACTTTAACCTTGACTTTACATATGATGACTTGGATGATGCTGGCGGAGCAGTCTTGGATGAGATTACAGCCAAAGGAAAGGAAAAGGGTGTTGTTGTAGTTGAACACATAATCACTGCAGACCCAATTAAGGATATGGAAACCATGATTAGAAAGATCAATCCGGACATTGCTGTCTTTGGAGCCTTTGGAAAATCTATGGACAAGGAAGAAAAGATAGACTATTCCAAGATTGGCAGTGTGGCTGAAAATGCTCTTAAGGTTTCTAAAGTTCCTGTGATTTTGGTTAAATAAATTATTTTAAGGATTTATGGTTTAGTTAAATTAACTTTATTTTTTAATTTTTCTCCTCTATTTTTTAATTCATTTTTTATTCATTCAATCCATTTTTTTATTCATTCTATCTTATTTTGTTTTCTAATTAATATTACTTTTAAACCTTAATTAAAATAAGTTGTAATAAAATAAAACAATTTATATATTATTAATAGTAAAAATATTATTAATTATTTATTGGAGGTAAAATTATGGCTGAATACAAATGTACTATTTGTGGATACGTATACGACACCGAAAAAGGTGAAGAAAGAAGAGACGTAGCTCCAGGAACTGCTTGGGAAGACGTACCTGACGATTTCAGATGCCCTTTATGCGGTGCTGTTAAAAATATGTTTAAAGCATTATAAGCATTGATTTTTCAATTTGAAATTTTATTAAAATAATGGTAAAGCAATAAAATCCTTAAAAGGTGAAATTATGGCAATGACATGTGACATTTGTGGATACACTTATGATCCTGAAGCTGGTGACCCTGATAACGGAATTGAAGCAGGAACTGCTTGGGAAGACTTACCAGATGATTGGGTTTGCCCATTATGTGGTGCTGAAAAAGCAGATTTTGTAAATGAATAATTAAATAATATTTTCTTTTTTTATTTTTATAAAATTAGAAAATAATTTTTTTTTAAAGTTAATTTTTTAAGATTAAAGAGGTCTTATTATGGTAAATGAAAAAATGGAAGCAGCATTAAATGCTCAATTAAACGCAGAAGTATATTCTGGATACTTATACTTATCTATGGCAGCTTACTTTGAAGATGTGGATTTAGCAGGATTCGCTAACTGGATGAGAGTTCAAGCTGCAGAAGAATTGGAACATGGAATGAAATTCTATGACTACATTATCAGAAGAGGAGCAAGCGTAACCCTTACTGCAATTGAAGCTCCACAAACCGAATGGGAATCCCCACTTGCAGCATTTGAACATGTTTTATCTCATGAACAGATGGTAACCGGTTTAATCAACGATTTGGTTGATTTGGCTATTGAAGAAAAGGACCATGCAACTAACAACTTCTTACAATGGTTCGTTGAAGAACAAGTTGAAGAAGAAGAAAACGCAATGGAAAACTTAGCTAAACTCAAATTGGCTGGCGACGACAACTCCTTATTATACAAACTCAATGAAGAGTTTGCTGGTCGTGGAGCTGCTGAATAGATTGGCTTTGTGAGATTCACTTGTTGAATCCTACTAAAAATTTTTTTCTAGTTGGGAGCAATTGCTCTTGACTATATTACTTTTTTTATTATTATTTTTGAACATAATTAACTAAATAATCTTATTTTATCTTTATTTTCATTATAATTAATTCTATGATTATATTTTTTACTTTAATAGTCATTTTTTTATTTTTATTTAATTTTAGAAAATTATTTTTATTAGAAAGGACAAATATTTAATTAATTAAACATTTAATAAAAAACAATAGATTTGCTATGATTAATTAAGTTTAGGATATTAGAATGTTTAGATAATAAAATATAAGGAGGCTAAAAATGGCAAAAGTAACTGTTATGGGCTCTACTGGTATTATTGGTAAAAATGTCACATTTAAATTGGCTAAAGAGGATGTAGTGAGTGAAGTTGTATTGTTTTCAAGACCAGAGAGCATTGATAATGCAAAAGGTCAAAGCTATGATATGTATGATGCTTTGGCTGCAGAAGACATTGATTGTTTATTGACTCCATCATGCAATTTTGAAGACCTTGCAGGATCTGCAATTGTATTGATAACTGCTGGAGTGCATAGGAAGGAAGGCATGAACAGGAGGGATCTGGCATTTGTAAATGCTAAAATCGTTGCTAATTATGCAAAGCAAATAGCCCTTCATGCGCCTGATGCTATCATTCTGGTTGCAACAAACCCTGTTGACGTTATGACTACAATAGCCTTGGATGCCTCTGGATTTGATAGGAATAAGGTTATCGGCGTTGGAAACCACTTGGATTCATTGAGGCTTAAGACCTACTTTGCAAGACGATTGAATATCAACAGCAGTGAAATCCATACCCGTGTCATCGGTGAACATGGTGACAATATGGTTCCTCTATTAAGCTCTACAACAATTGGGGGTATTCCGTTAAAGTACTTTATAAGGGAAGTTGAAATAGATGTTCTGGAAATTGTAAAAACTCTTAGGAATGCTGGAAATACGATCATCTCCAAAAAGGGGGCTACTGAGTATGGTCCCGCTTATGCTATCTCTAACTTGATTACAACCCTTATCACCAATACCCATAAGATATTGACAGTCAGCTTATATTTGGATGGCGAGATAGCTGATGTCAAGGGAGTTTGTTTGGGTGTTCCTTCAGTATTGTCCAAGAATGGAAACGCAATGATTATTCCTATTCATATGAATGAATATGAGACAAATAAGTTCAGAAAGGCTGCTGAAGAAATCAGGGCACTTACAGAAGATGTTAGAGAAAGCCTAAAAGAAGATGATTAATTTTTTAATTATAAATTATTTTTTCTTTACTTTTTTTTATTTTTTATTTTTTTA
>JAUNXF010000123.1 GCA_030539935.1 Methanobrevibacter sp. | reverse complement strand
ATTAATTAGAAAATAATTAATTAAATTTATCTTAAGGCATCTGCAATGAGTTTTGCTAAAGAGATGGAACTGACGTCAGATGTCAAAGTGTCAGTACTTGACAAGTCACGAGCTCCTGCAGCCATGATTTTCAAGACTGCGTCGTTTACAAGCACTGGGTGAACACAACATACATCAACTGATTTTGCACCATGTTCCTTTAGGATTCCAATTGCATTAACGATTGTTCCCCCTGTAGCTATGATGTCATCAATGATGATTGCCTCTTTTCCAGCTACAGAATCTATATTGACCTTAGAATTCTTCTTGACCTTATCAAGATCCTCAGAGTCGAAATCACATTGAACATCAACTATTCTTGTTTCCACCTTGTCAGGACCTAATCTTACTTTGCTCATATATGTACAGTTGCAGCCGAGAATTTCAGCTATTTCCTCTGCAAATCCCAAAGCTCCCTTATCAGGAGCGATGATGATAGGATTTTCCACTTTATCTGCAAGATATTCTGCAATTGGAGGCATAGCAGAAAGGTTTGCAGTTGGGATATTGAAGAAGTCCCTTACACTATCCTCGTGCAAGTTGATTGAAATAAATTCATCTGCACCGGATTCCTCAATCAAGTTAGCCACCAATTGAGCGGAAATGGCTTCCCCATCCTTAAATCTCAATTCTTGCCTACCATAACCTAAATATGGGACAACCACCTTAATATGCTCTGCACCTAAGTCCTTAAGAGTTCTGAGTATGAACAACAATTCAATTAGATTTTCATCTTGAGGGAAACCGGTTGATTGAATGACAGTCACATTCTTTTCAACTTCCCCTTTAATTCTCACATATCTTTCTCCATCAGGGAACTTTTTAGTCTCTAAAGGGCATAAGGTCTCTCCCAATTCCTTTGCAACATTTGCTGCCAACTTTTGTGATGCTGAACCACCAATTATCAAAATAATCACCAAAAATATTGTCGTTAATCTTAAAATTTAATTAATTGAATGAATTAATTATATGTTAATATTTATATGAATATTTATAATTAAATATTACTATTTTAAAAAAATGGGAAAAATAGAGTAGAAAGGATAGAATCTAAAAATAGAAAAAATAGAGTAAAAAGGACAACTCTAAAAAAATAGAAAAAAAGAATAAGATAAAAAATATAAAAAATGAATTATTTTTAACCACTTACGGCATCATTACTGTCTCTTCTAATAGTAACTGTATGGGCCAATACCAAAGATCCAAGGAACATGAATGTCAATAAAGCCATACCATTTACTGTCCTGTTAAACAAGAATAAACCAATTACTGCTTGAGAAATGAAACCTGTAAGGGAACCTATTAAAAGAACTTCCTTACCTAAGTACTTTCTGTTTTTGCTTTCTCTTTTACGTCTGTAATCAGCCAGAATCTTCAACCCAATGACAATTGTTGCCAAAACTATTAAAAGCAATACTATAAAGGTAAGATAACCAAAGTCATAGGCATAACCAAAAATACCTGGAAGCATATAATCGATTGTATCCTTTCTGGTTACCAATAGACCAAAGAATAAAGGGAATGGCAAACCAAACATTAAGATAAATTGCATCGGCAAGCTGATATAACCATCAGCAAATCCGGAACTGTTAGACCAATATGAGGAGCTTGGGTCGTGTCCGATCAACCAAGTGTTTCCAACTACCAACTTTAGACTGGCTAAGGAATTCTGTGCAAGTCTTGTAATCCTTAATATTGGGGAGAAAACCTCCATACCACTGATTCTTGCAACAATTTCCAATAGGCCGAAAGCAACCAATGCAGCCCCTAAAAACATTCCAATTCTTCTCATGGTAAGAATGGACTGTTGCCTAAATGATTTTGAAATAATGGTATATCCTATAAATAAACCTATAAACCATAATAATAGGAATGATCTGTGCATTGCTCCCCCAAAGACAGTGATACATGCAAGAAGCAGATAGACTATCCTTTTCAGCCGTGTCACATTAACCCCCGACTCTTCCATCACCTTCAGCGAAGCTAATGCAGTTATAATAGCTAAAAGAGCAATTGGACCGAATGGGTGAGTGAACTCATGCTGACCAAAAGACAATACTAAGAATGCCAAATCAGTTCCAAATAAAATTGCAAATCCTGCTGAGAGGAATAAAGACAAGAAAGTGACTACACTTAAGGAAAGTGGAACCAGATTTATTACAAATATCATGGTAGCAAGTAAAATCAAACCTACTTCGACTATAAGTTGAAAATGGTTTTGAGCTATCAATAACATGAAATCACACAATAAAATAATTTTATAAATTTTTAATCAAGAAATAAGAATATGTAAAAATCTTATTCTATATTATTATAACATTAATCTTTTTATTTTACAAAGTATTTAAATATTGGCAAAATAAGGAAAAATTTTAAAGGAATGGAACTGAAAATTAAAGGAAACATTGAAAAAAAAATATTAAAAAAGAAAATAAGAAACTGAAAAAATAAAATGAAAAAATATTAGAATTAAATTAAATTAAAATAATCTTAATATTTCCCATCAGAATGTCTGGAATAACCGGCAAGAGATTTACATGTGTAATACTCATGGCAACAGCATCACCCCGTGAGTTTCCTTCACCCCAATCATGTTGGCGAATAGTGTCTAAGATGTCAGCACCAAAAATATGTGCAGCCGCTTGGTCATTAATAATGACTAGAATATGTGGGTTTACGCCATAAGTGTATTGCATAATCTCTTGAGCCTCATGATAAGGATCATTCAACATATAAATATTGTGAAGGGTACGGCCTTGAGGATCATGAGAACTTCCAGGATAAATCCAAGTAAATCCTCCATGAAAACTCCATAAAGCAGCCATATCCACTCCAGGAATTCCACCTTCAGTATCATCTTGAGCCAAAATCAATACATTGGAAAATGCAGTTATTGCCAAAAACAAAACTATGAGAACTGCAATAATACCAAGAGCTCTTTTTAATGTACTTGCCATTTTATCACCACCATAATTTCTAATTTATGAAAAATTGATTGTAACGATAATGCAATAAAGATGCGCCTACATCTAAATTATTTCTAATTATTATTATAGTTCCATTTAAATATATAAACTTTTTGTATATGCAATAATAAAAAATCAATGAATTTAAAACAATACAAGAGAAATAAATTAGAATTTATTAAAAAAACCAGAGGAAAACAAAACTTATTTAAAAATAAGAATAAAACACAACTAAAAAGAAAAATAAAAGATAAAAATAAA
>JAUNXF010000122.1 GCA_030539935.1 Methanobrevibacter sp. | reverse complement strand
TATAAATTCTTTAATTTAAGGAATTTTAGAAATCTAATAATATATGAATTCTTTAATTTAAGGAATTTTAGAAATCTAATTTATTTGAGGTGTATTTATGAAGGCAGTAATTCCTGCAGCAGGTTTGGGAACAAGATTCTTGCCTGCTACAAAAGCTCAACCAAAAGAGATGTTACCGGTTTATGATAAACCAACCATTCAATATGTAATAGAGGAATCTGTAAATTCCGGTGTTGATGATATCTTGATTGTCACTGGTAAAGGTAAAAGATCAATTGAAGACCATTTTGACAGATCTTTTGAATTGGAGCATCATTTAAAAACAAAAGGTAAGGAAGATTTCTTAAAGGAAATAGAATATATCTCTGATTTGGCGGATATTCATTTTATAAGGCAAAAAAAGCAAAAAGGTCTTGGTGATGCAATTTATTGTGCTAAAAAGCATGTTGGTGACAATCCTTTTGTAGTTATGTTAGGGGATACCATCACTAAAGATAAAGTTCCATGCACAAAGCAATTGATTGATATCTATGAGAAATATGGCAAATCCGTCATTGCTTTGGAAGAGGTTCCTGATGAAAAAGTTGAAAGATACGGTATAATCGGTGGAGAGGAAATAGAGGATTCCATTTATAAAATTGATAAACTGGTTGAAAAGCCACCGCTTAGTGTTGCTCCAAGTAATTTGGCAATTATGGGAAGATATGTTCTCACTCCAGATATTTTTGACCATATTGAAAATGTGGAGCCTGGATATGGCGGTGAAATCCAATTGACTGATGCTTTGTCTAAGTTGGATGAAATATATGGCCAAGTGTTTAAAGGGGAATCCTTTGACATTGGAAATCGTATTGATTGGCTAAAGACTTCCTTGATATTTGCTTTGGAAGATGAGAATGCCAGAGACAATATTCTGGAATTTATTAGGGAAGAAATTATTTAATTGTGATTTAATGATTAATCAAAAAAGTCATGAAGAAGAGATTGAGGAGTTAAAGGCTGATCTTTCAAGATATAGGAAAGAGAATCGCATTCTTAAGGAAAGATGCGAATCTTATGAGGATCGGATAGAACATTTTGCAATTGAAAGGGAACGGCTTTCAAGAGACATTATGCGATTTGAATCCTTGGAATTGGAACTTAAGCAGTATGATATTGAAGAATTGGCTTTTGTAACCCAAAAATTGAATCATAGAATTGATATTCTCAGAAAATATCTTCAAACTGAAAGAGAGGATAATGAAAAATTAAATGATTTGATAAAAAAATTAAATAGGGAATTGGATGATGCCAATTATGAGATAGCCAGATTGGAAAGGGAATTTAAAAAGGCAAGAATTCGTCAGAATCAAAGGACCTTCTTTTTGGAAAATCGTTTGGATATAGCATACACCAAATTGGCAGACTTGAAATACACTTTAAATGAATTTGATGAATTGGGATTTTTTGAGAGAGTTAGGGGCAAAAAACCTAAAAGCTATGATGATATTGACATTTAAATGATTTTATTTTTTGGATTGATTTTTTTAGCGTTTTAATATTTGTTTTAATATTGGGATTGGTGTTTTTATGGAAACTCAAAGAATTATGGTTACAGGTGGAAGCGGATTTATAGGAACTAATCTTGTAAAGGAACTTAGAAGTAGGGGACATGAAGTTTTATCTGTTGATTTATTGCATCATGAAGATGAGGCAGATTTATATTCTGACTCTTACAGCGACTATGTTAGAGGGGATATTCGTAATTATCGTCAGATGGAGAGAATCTTTGATGATAACGAAAAGTTTGATTATGTTTATAACTTGGCTGCTGAATATGGAAGGTGGAATGGTGAAGGATATTATGAAAACCTTTGGGAAACAAATGTTATTGGCCTCAAAAATATGATTCGCCTTCAGGAGAAATTAGGATTCAGGATGATTTCCTTCTCATCCGCTGAAGTTTATGGGGATTATGAGGGAATCATGACTGAAGATGTAATGGAAAACAGGCCAATTAAGGACACTTATCAGATGAATGATTATGCCATTTCCAAATGGGCCGGTGAATTGATGTGCATGAACTCTGCAACAATGTTTGGAACTGAAACTGTAAGGGTTCGTCCTGTAAATTGTTATGGTCCTCATGAAGCTTATTCTCCTTATAAGGGTTTTATTCCTATTTTCATTTATAAAGCACTTCATGGATTGCCTTATTCTGTCCATAAGGGTCATAAAAGAATTATTGATTATGTGGAAGATACTGCAAATACCTTTGCAAACATCGTTGATAATTTCATTCCAGGTGAGGTTTATAACGTTGGAAGTAAACAGGAATGGGAAATGACAATTGAGGAGTATTCCGATTTGGTTTTGGAAGCTGTTGGCATTGATGATTCCTTGGTTACTTACACTCCTGCTGAAGCATTCACTACAAAAGTCAAGACCATTGACTTTTCAAAGGCAATTCGTGATTTAAAGCATGATCCTAAAGTTGATCCTAAAGAGGGAATTAGGAGAACTGTTGAATGGATGAAATGGTATTATAGGATTGAAGATTAAGAAAGTATATTAAGGTTTTGTTTTATTCATGCTTTCTTAAAACTTTATTCTAATATCTTTTTATTTTCTTAAAACTTTATTCAAATATAGTTTCATTTAACAGATTCATTTTTCTATTTTTTTAAGTGATAAAATGTCAAGAATAGTGGCCATTATACCTGCATACAATGAGGAACAATATTTAGCGGATGTCATAGGCAAAACTTTGCAATATGTTGATAAGGTCATCATTGTCGATGACGGCAGTGAGGATAAAACTGCTGAAGTGGCTATTGCATCCGGTGCTGAAGTGATTAGCCATAGCACTAATTTAGGTAAGGGGGAAGCATTAAAATCAGGATTTAAAGCTATTAATGACGATTCCATCATCATTACAATCGATGGGGACGGTCAACATAATCCTGATGAGATTCCTAATCTTGTCAAGCCGATTCTTGAAGATGGTGCTGATTTGGTAAATGGCAGCAGGTATATGAATGGTCCGGAAGAAAATACTCCTGCATATAGGAGAGTGGGACAAAAGGTTTTGGATATTGCCACCAATATCTCTGCTGGGATTAAGGTTACAGATTCTCAAAGTGGATTTAGAGCATTTTCCAACAAGTCTAGGGATTGTTTCAGATTTAAGGATACAGGTTTTGGCATTGAAAGTGAAATGCTTGTAGATGCTGCTGAAGCAGGATTAAAAATTGTTGAAGTTCCAATCACTGTTCGCTATGATGTGGATGGTTCTACTAAGGATCCTATAACCCATGGTGTAGGTGTTTTATATAAAATAACTAAGGATAAGTTAGTTAGGA
>JAUNXF010000046.1 GCA_030539935.1 Methanobrevibacter sp. | reverse complement strand
AGGAGTATGTCATCAAATGAACTGAGTTTGATTCCCAATCCTAAAAAACCTATTAAGTAAATTCCCAGGATGTTTCCAATAAATACTATTAGACTTCTCCTAAAACTTCTTCTTGGGGTTGGTTTTTGGTTGATAATTTCCATATTAATCCGGCCGGCATTTATTTTAAATTTTTGTATTCATTAATATGTTAAGTTTAGTTGTTTCATATAAATTAATTTATTTAATTAAACTTTCAAATAATCATCCTATAGTCCTGATTATTTCTATCATACGAATTTGGCAATTTATGTTATTTGTATCTATTAATCTACATGTCTAAAGTATAAAAGTATATTTTTTATACCACGTTTGTGTTTCTTAATTGTAGACTCTTTTAAAAATATAGTTAAGGTGGTCTTTATTATTTTATTTAAGTAAGAATTCATGGAAAATTCATCGTAAGTGCAGTTGAGTTTTTTGTTAATGAAACTAAGCTCATTTATTGACTCTGTTATGTGATTATTGTGCAATTATGTTAAATTTAGGTAAATGAAAGTTTTCAATGAAGTGTATTAGAAAAGTTCAAAATAGACTATCTGACCATGAAAATATTAATATATATATATGGCATGGTACTAACTACTACTTTTTAGTAGTTACTACTAAAATATTAAATTAATAAGAGAGCATTTGAAAAGTAATATTAAAAACTATCAAAAAAATTAGTCAAAAAAGTAAAATAATGAAAAGTTATAAATAAGTGTAAAAACAATATATAAATAGAGGATTAAATATCCTGATGTTGAATCTTATTATCAAGCCCCACTTGATAATAAGAACAATCACCAAAAAGCATAAACAAAATTAGTTTATGTATTACACTTTACAAAACCATATATTTAAATATTATTAAATTTGTTTGCTTTTTTAAGGATTTTTAACCTCTTAAAAAATAATTAAAAAGAGGTGAAAATTTGATACATGTAAGATCCAGTAATCTTAATGAAGTGGGATATGATTCAACAAGCCAAATATTAACCATAAGATTTAATAATGGTACAGTTTACGAATATTATCATGTCCCAGAGCAGGTATATAATGGATTAATGTTCGCAGGTTCTAAAGGCTCCTATCACCATAGGAATATTAGAGGACATTACAGTTATAGAAGAATTAGATAAAAATTAAAAAATACTTTGTAGAAATCTTAAAAAATAGATTTTTACAAAGTTAAAAATTTACTAAAACCAGTGGTGAAAATGACAAAACATAAAGTATTTATTAGTTATTATCATAAGGATGATGAGGAATATAAGAATAAATTTGAAGATTTGTTTGGAGATATTTTCATAAATAAATCTGTTAAAGAAGGGGATATTAATAGTGAACTAAGTGATGAATATATTAAAAGATTGATTAGAGAGGACTATATATCCGATAGTTCTGTGGTTGTAGTATTAGTAGGACCACATACTTATTGCAGAAAGCATATTGATTGGGAAATATATGCAGGTTTAGATAATAATGCTGGTTTAATTGGTTTAATCTTACCTACACATAGTTGTTATTCTAAAAAAAAATGTTCCAATATACCAAAAAGACTAGCTAAAAATGTAAATTCAGACTATGCTAAATTATATAATTGGAATGAAAATAAAGAAACTATGAAAAAAATGATTGAAGAAGCCTTTGAAAACAGGATCAAATTAGAAGATAAAAAAGAAATTGGTGGATTGCAAATGAAAGAAAATAGGTGTAATTAATGAATTTATTTACATTAGAATGGGATTTTCTTTATTTAAAATTTGATATGAATATTATTTTCCTACTTCTTTTTATTTTGATTATTTTAATTAAATATAGAGAAACCATATTGAATTTTTTAAATAATGGCTCAGAAGTGGATATAAAAGAATATAATTTAGGGCTTACGAATAGTAATATAAAAATTGTGCCTAATTATAAAGATAAAGAAATTGCTTATAAAATATGGGTTGAGTTATCTACAAGAAAAATTGGTATTCCATTAGTAGAAGATGATATTATATATCAAATATATGATTCTTGGTATATGTTTTTTGGTATAACAAGGAATTTATTAAAGGAATTTCCAGTGTCCAAACTTAAAAATAAAAGTTCTACCGAGATTATTTTTATTACAAATGAAATTTTAAATAATGAACTCAGAAATCATTTAACTAAATGGCAAGGTAAATTTAGGAGATGGTATGAAATAGAATCAAAAAATCAAGATAATGACTATTTGACACCACAAGAACTTCAAAAAAAATATCCGGAATATGATGAACTTGTAAAAGATATGAAAGAAGTTAATGAATATTTAATAAATTATAAGAGATTATTATATAAAATAGTGTTCGGAAAAGACGAAAGTGGAAAAAACAATTAATTAAATAATTAGAAAATTTAAATACTATCTTTCACAAAATACAAATACAGAACTGTTTTGATAGGATTGGTTTGGTTTTAATTGTATGTTTCGATAAAAAACTAAAAACATAAAATAATATTAAATAAAGGAGAAAAAACATGGAAAATTTTAAATTTATAGATTTATTCGCAGGCATAGGAGGTTTCCATCAAGCTATGGTTCAATTAGGTGGAGAATGTGTACTTGCCTCAGAAATAGATAAATATGCAATAGAAACATATGAAGAAAATTATCATATCAATTCACAAATAGATATCCGTAATTTGAAAGAAGAAGATGTTCCAAAACACGATGTTTTATGTGCTGGTTTTCCTTGCCAGGCATTCAGTAAAGCAGGTAAACAAGAAGGTTTTGATGATGAAACAAGAGGAACATTATTCTTTGAAATAGAAAGAATATTAAAGCATCACCATCCAAAATACATCATCTTAGAGAATGTGAGAAATCTTGCTTCACATGACAAAGGCCGTACTTGGAAAACAATTGAAGAGCATTTGCATAAGACAGGTTATAGACTTACTCCAAAACCATTAATTGTAAGTCCACATTACTTTGGAACCCCACAATTAAGAGAAAGAGTTGTTATCCTTGGAATTTATGATCCAGAACATGCTGATGAGCCTTTGGAAATTGATTTAGGCAAATTCATGAAAAAAAATGATAATTCAATTTATTCCATTTTAGAGGAAGGAGAAGTTGATGAGAAATATAATATCTCTGAAACTGAAGAAAAAGTCTTGACAATGTGGGATGAATTTTATCAAGGAATTGACTTAAAAGTCATAGGTTTCCCTGTTTGGTTTGAATGGTTCAAAAAAGAAGCGCCTGATGAATTTAAACCATGGAAAAAGGAATTTGTCCGAAAAAATAATGAATTGTATCAAAGAAATAAGGAATTCATTGATTCTTGGACTGAAAAATGGGATAATCTAGAATGGTGCACTCCTACTCAAAGGAAGTTTGAATGGCAAGCTGGTAAAAATATCAACTCAATTTGGGAAGGTTTAATACAATTTAGGCCTTCAGGTGTAAGAGTTAAAGTTCCAACCTGTTTCCCAGCATTAGTAGCTATAGTGCAAGTTCCAATAATTGGAAGATATAAGCGTAGATTAACCGTAGAAGAAGCGGCTCGTTTACAGGATTTCCCTGAAAGTTTCATTCCAAATGAAATTGATCAGCAAGCATATAAGCAATTTGGAAATGCTGTTAACGTTGAAGTCATAAAAAAATGTGCTGAAAAATTATTTAATTATGCTGATGAGTCAGAAATCGGAACATCAAAATAAAAATTTTTTATAAAGGGGGATAGATATGGCAAAGCAATCACAAAAAAGTGAGCAAATTACACCATCATTATCTGTTGTATATGATTACGATCAAACCATGAGAAAAACAATAGATTTTGAAACAGCATTTAGAGAAGCTTTAGGAAATATTGAAGTCATAAAATACGAAAATCACAATATTTATAAATATACTCACAATAATCTAGACACTTATTTTTTAACTGGAGCAATTACATGGCTAAACAAGCCACATCCATTATTTAAGAAAAGATTGCAATTGAAAAAATGGTATAAAGAATTTTATGATGAATACATACATAAGGAAAATACAGATGTAAGGATTGTAGGAGTGTATAGATATGAAGGAATGCATATTTTTGTTGAATTTGCTGCAAAAGATTACATGGAAAATAAATTAAATTCATCATCAGCACACGTCTATTCAAATGATTTATATCAAGCCCTTACAAATGACTATTTTAGAAAACAAGACCAAAACGGAAATACTATTACAACCATATCAAGTAAAAATTTTAAAAAATACATCGATGGAAATATAAAGGAAAATAGTATTTTTAACTTATTCAACAAATTTAATAAGGATTTCTTCTTTGGAGAATGGATTACAGCAGAAAGTGCTATAGAAGTAATGAAATCCAAAAACTGGTATCAGTGGAAAGGAACTGAATGGGCAGGATGGTTTTTGGAATATGAGGCAAATGAATTTTTAGAAAAAGAAGAGTGCCCAAATATCATGTTATATATTGGAGATAAAAAAACAGAAGACTTACTGGATTTTGATCTATATTTTGAAAATGATGATTTTTATGGCGACTTAAAGGCTAGTGACATTAATAAAAACGAAATTATCCTGAATGATCAAATCAATACATTAGATGCTATAAACGATAAGGGAAAATTATGGTATGTAATTTATGAACACGAAACAAAAAAGGATACCGACTATGGCAGTGTAATGGCCAAAGCAAGAATGAAATTAATGGGAACACCATATAAGGAAGGTGGAAAAATTTCATATAAAGATAGAATGAAACATTCTGTTAATTTCAAAAAAATGGAAATTCTGGAACTTAATAGAATCAATATGCATGAAATATTGAGAACTTTTAATCAAGGCCGGAATTCCGATGGAAATGATAGAAAACCAAAATTTAAAATAGATAAGAAAAATATTGACAATTTTACAATATATTCATATCATGTTTAATTTCTGAAGAATATAATAAATTCCCAGTTGTGATTTATAATGAGCAAGTACAGAGATCTTCTTTTTAGAATGCCGGCCAATAACTTCAAGGACTTAGACAAAATAATCCATTACGGAAAAACTGAGATAGCCCTAGACTCAGACATAAGCTTAGAAGAGGATGAAGAGTACCCTGAAGGAATCAAACTGGACCTTGACAATCTAATCATAGATGGAAAGGGCCACACCATAGATGCAAATGGAAGGGGAAGAATATTCCACTGCACAGCCAATAACATCACACTAAAGAACATCACACTTAAAAATGGAAATGGAGCCATATGCATTGAAAGGGGAATGCTGAACATATGCCAATCCACAATAATGGAAAACAATGGAAAGAGTGGAGGAGCAATAGAGTGTCATCAAAGCAATATAAACATTGAAAGCTCAACAATAAAAGACAACACTGCAAATAGCGGAGGAGCTATAAAGATCATTGAAAGTGAAGTGAACATCACCAACTCAACAATAAAAGACAACACTGCAGGAAGCGGAGGGGCCATAGACTGTGATGATGGAAAGCTCAACATCACCAAATCTAAAATAAAAAACAACACAGCCTCTACCGGAGGAGCCATAGAGTCTCATCAAAGCAATATAAACATTGAAAAATCAACAATAAAAAACAACACAGCCTCTACTGGAGGAGCAATATTCAGCTATAAGAACAAATTAATAATAAAAGACTCAACAATAGCCGAAAACAATGCTAAAGAGGGTGGAGCCATATACAACTTCAATTCAGCCTTTGACATCACCAAGACATCATTAGACAAAAACACTGCAGAAGAGGTCGGAGGGGCAATATTCAGTATGATATACAATATTGATGCTGAACTTAAGATTACAGAATCCACACTAAATGAAAACAAGTCAAGGATGACCAGTGGAGCAATACACAATGAGGGAGGCCATATAAAGATCTCTGACTGTGAAATTTCAGGTAATGGTTCCTTCGATGCCACAATCATAAACAAGGATTCCATGCAATTATTCAATGTCACCTTTAGGGATAATCAATCCTCTAATGTCTTGGTGAATGGAGAGCATGAGGCAAACATGAGCTTCATCAATGGTGAAATCATTGATAATAAGGTAAATTATTCTGCACTCTTCAACAATGGAAAATCATGCATTCTGGAAAAGGTGATCTTTGAAAATCAGGAAAAGAACATATTGAACCAGACAGACATGACATTAATAAGCCCAAATATCAAAGACGATGGAAAAACAATAGAAAACGAAGGGTACATAATCATAAGAAAATCGTCAAGTGAAATAAGGGGCAAGATATATGGCGATGGTGAAGTCGAGTTTGAGGATGAAATCATCCCACAGGATGAAAGCTTCGACTTCGGATATCTCGATAGGATAATCCATGAAAGCAATAATAAACAAATAGTCTTAAATCAAGACATATCCTTTGAAAATTATGAAAGGGATTACTACGAAGGCGGAATCGAACTGGACATTGACAACCTTATCATAGATGGAAATGGCCATACCATAGATGCAAAGGGAAAGACACGGATCTTCATCATTACAGGTGAAAACATAACCCTTAAGAACATAAGGTTTGAAAACGGACAGACACACAGGAATTATGACAACCCCTTGAACAACAATGGAGGGGCTATAAAGGCCAACAATGTTGATTTGAACATTATTGACTGCGAATTCAATGGGAACAGATCAGAAGACAAGGGCGGAGCAATATGCAACAGCTATGGAAATCTGAACATAACAGAATCCACATTGAACTTCAATACGGCATTAGGTCGCTTCAGCAAGGGCGGAGGAATATACAATAAGTATGGAAAGCTAACAATCATAGATTCAACATTCACACAAAACATGTCATTTGGAGAATTTTCAGATGGTGGAGCAATAGCTAACTGCAAAGGAATAACAGAAATAAAGGGCTCCACATTCACACAAAACCGTGCAGACACTAACGGTGGAGCGCTAAACAACTATAAGGGCAAATTGAACATTGATGAGTCAACACTCATAGGAAATTGGGTGAAGGAAGGTAACGGTGGAGCAATATGCAATGATGATGGAAAATTAAACATGACAGAATCCACATTGAATGAAAACGCAGCAGAAACTGGTGGAGCAATATACAATTATAATGGAGAAGTGAATATCATAGGCGGATCAATATCTGAAAACAGATCACGTCATGGCCGTGGAGCCATACACAATGAAAGAGAAAGAGAGTTCAATATAGAAAAATGTGAAATGAACAATAGGCCTTATGACATTACCCCAGTACGAGAAATAAAATAAAAATAATTTAAGCACATAAGCAATCTAAAATGGACTGTACAGGACTGTCATCTATTTCCTCAATTACAGGAACCTTATAGTCCATGACAATCACCCTATCACCATTTTCACAAAAATAGAGGATTCCTCTTTGATACTCATAATTGTAGTGATTCTCCTCTATATTCCAATCTCCTTTTGTATAGTTCCTCTCATAAGTGAAGTCATACATGGACTTTTCAAGGGAATATTTCAGGACATCCCTATCAATATCCACAGTGGAAATTGAAATGGTATGATACTTGTCGCTTTCAAGCAAGAGATAATCCTCTGACTGATTTTTTATATGAAACCCATCCGGAATAGTGAAGTTATCATCATCAGTGGAATTGGTTTCAAAGCTTGAAATAGCTAAAACACTGCAAAATAAAATTAGAACCAATCCAATTATAATTAAAAATTTCTTCTTCATGATTAAAGATATGGAATTTATAATAAAAAAAGATTATTGAAAAAAAGAAAAATATTTTGGTCAAGGTTCTGCGAACTGAAGTTCGCGAAGCTTGGTAGAAAACCTATTCCAAGGAATTTACAATTTGAGTAACAGGATTGTCATCGGAATCTGGAGCGTCCTCATCTGCAGGCATTACAAGAGTAATCAAGATAGGACTGTCATTTCCATCATCACAAATGTATAGGAATCCTTGATAACTTTCATAATTGTAATTGTATTGGTTAATATCAAAGTTACCTACTTTGTAGCTGTCCTCATCACCGAATTCATATCCTTGTGCTTCAAGGTCTGCCTTGAAGTCTTCAGGAGCTTTAACGTCATCCGGAAGGGACATTACAATTGCATGATTGACATCTTCTTGCATGGATAACTGGTTATCTGTCTTGTTTATAACTTCATAGCCATCAGGGATGTCAAAGGTATAGTCACCTAATGACTCATAATCATCATCTGCAGCAATGGCTGTCATGCTGCCTACGATTATCAAAAGCATTAAGCTTAAAAATAAGTATTTGAATTTCATTTAATCACCTATATTATATTTTTTAAACTGTTTATATAAATTTTTTTAAATGATTGCTGTTTTTAAAAAAAGCCAAATAATCGTTAAACTATTCATTACAAATAGTAAACCACTTATTTCAATAAACAAAGCTTAAATAAGATTAAAATCATAATATAACTAACTAATCATCCTTTAATAAACAATTGAAAAGAGATGATACAATGGGAATTTATGAAACAATTACACTAAGAAGCCACAGATTCGATAAGATAATAGAAGTGCTCGAAGAGGCATGTGAAGATTCCAGAAACTACAATGAAATAGAGGATCTTGTTGAACTCATCAACTGCATTAAAGATGAAAGAAAAAAATAAACTTTAAAAACTTATTTAAATTTGTTTATATATAGTTTACTATATATAAACAGCTTTTTTTAAACAACAAACTTTAAATAATGATTTTTTTAATATAATATTGATTATAATCAATTTTTACAATGCAATGCAAAAATTATAATAAATTGAAAAAAGTATTAAACATTGTAAAATTGCTTCAATCTTGTTATAATTTAACAATTTATTTAAAAAATTAAAATTAACTTGTTAAATTATAATTAAACTATAAAATTATAATCAAAATACTGATTAAAAGCATTTAAATAAGATAAAATCCAAAATAAACATAAATAATAATTTATGGAGGATTTTAAATAAAATGAGAAAAGAAAAATATGCAGGTGATAAAGATAAAATCGAAGACAAGTATTTTAAGGAAAGCATACCTGGATTAAATCGCCTCTTAAAGGTGCTGGGCATACCTGGAGAAGTTGTGGGGATTTTACCTACTGAATATCAAAATTATAGGAATGAAACCAAAAGAATGGATTTGGTCCTAAAGCTGAAATCCAAGGAAACCTTAAATCTTGAATTCAAATCAAGCTACATCAAAAAAGAGGATGTCATAAATTCCCTGGATTATGCAAGCTATTTAAGGATAAAATATAATAGAAAAACAAACAGCTACTTCATAAGCACTGTAAAAAAGAAGGACGGTGAATATTTCGATGAATGGCACAACGATGATAAATATTGCATTCAATTGAAAACATTCAAGGAACATAATGCCAAAGAAAGCTTAAACAATTTAAAAGAGCTATTGAAAAACAATGAACTTGATGATGACAGTGAAGAAGTGGATGATCTATTATTGATTCCATTTATGGAATCGGATAAATTACCTAAGGAACTGATTGTCGAATGCATAAGACTGGCTAATCAGATAACTACCGTAGACCAGAATAAAATAAATGACATTAAGAACCTATTGAAATTCCTAGCAATCAAATTCACGGATACATATGAAGAGTTCGAAGAGATTGAGAGGTTGGCAAAAATGGAAGGCGGAATGATTGAAAACACAGTAAAACAAATGAGAAGAATATACACAAACGAAGGAATACAACTAGAAAGACAAAAACAAGACAGAAAACTAGAAATAATAAAAAGAGAACTAAAAGAAAAAGGAATCCAAGAAAAAGACATAGACGAAATAACAAAAAAAGCAGAACAGGAAATACAAAAAACAAAAAACAGGTGAGAGGATGGTGAAATATGAAAGGAATTATTTGACTGAAGTTTCAATGAAAATAGAATTTGAAAAAGATCCAAGGATCATTGAAGAGGATTGCATTAAAGTATTCAAGGAAATATTTGCTGAAGAATTTGCCTCAACAGGATTTGAAAAATCAATTTTCAAAAATGGCCAATTCTACAATAACCTATGGGTCTTTCAAAAGAGAGACAAGGAAATAAATTTAAGAGACTCATCATTGGAACTGATTTATGATATAGGTGCAATACCAAAGGACTTTAATGAAGTGATAAATGATGTAACATTGATAAGGGAAGCCCTAATTGAAAACTGTATAGGAGAAACAAAATATATGGGATTAAGATACATCAATGAAATCAATCCTTCCATAAAGGTTGAGGATTGGAATGAATGGATCAATCCAGATTTGGTAAATCTCAATTTTAAGACTGAAAACTCTAAGCTAATAAGGGGAATGAGCAAATATGAATATGAAATTGATAACTTTAACATCAATTTCCAATTTGGCCAATATAACATAAATTATCCAAGTCCCATTATTCATGATAATTTCATACTGGATTATGAAGTTTATATAAACTACGAAGAAACAATGTACTTAAAAAAGCATGCAAGGGAAATGCATGAAATCATCACCGAATTTTTTGAAAAGAGCATTGGAGATAAATTAAGGGAAAATATGGGAATAATCGAATAATAATCATGAGAAAATTGAATAAAAATCAAATAGGAACCAGGTGAAAGAATGATAAAAAAATATAACTCAATTGAAGAGGATTATCGAAACACAAAAAGCAAAATCCTAATTGATGATAAAAAATACAAAATAGGAATAGAGCGAACAAAAACATACTATATAAGATTCTAATAGGTGAAACTATGACTTCAAATATTAAATCTGTTTATAGGAAACTAAGTCGTGACAGGATTCATCAAGGTGATATATTAGAAAATTTTGAAATACCTTTTATAAAAGAAGAAGCTTCAAAAGAACTTAATGTTAAAACAACAAAGTCCCCATTTTCAGTAATATTATCTCAAGACTGTGATCTTGATGGAATTGGCAGATTAAATAATTCAATGAAGATGGAAGATGAAAATCAAATACTTAATGGAAATAAATTCTTGCCTTCAATTTTAATCACTCCATTATATGATGCTAAAAAAATCAATAAGGGAACATATCTAAATCACCTAGGGTTTAAAATGGATGACAAAGGTGGTTTGAATAGGACCAAATGGAAAAATATAAAAAACAATAAAGACCCCAGATATCATTATCTTAAGCTTGAAGATATTAGGAAAGAATTGATAGCCGACTTCAAAATATTTTACATTGCTCCATATGATTACATTTTTTCAAGATATGGTAAATGCTATTTTACATCATTGAATGAATTATTCAGAGAAGATTTATCTACTAGATTCTTCAATTATCAAGCTAGAATAGGATTGCCTCCAATAAATGAAAATAATATAAAAAATAGTAAACAAGGAGTTAAAATATGATTTAAATAATTAAATAATTAAAATGATTGAGATAAATAAACCTTGAATTGGGAGGTTGTTTATTTAATTATTTAATCATATTTGAAAACTGCATATCTGTGTGTTATGATTTGTGTTTTAAGAGCGATATAAAAATTGGTTAAAAATCTTTATTTTAAAAAAAGAAATTTTAGAAATGATTAAAATTTCTTCTTTAGAAAAAATATAACGATTGTTATATTTCTCTATACTATAATATAACAATTGTTATATTTAAAGTTTTCGGAAAAATGAGAATTTGAAATAATGTAAAAAAATAATCAAAAAAGAAATAAAATATTATCACATAAACAGTGATAATATTTTGGTCAAGGTTCTGCGAACTGAAGTTCGCGAAGCTTGGCTATAATTCGTTAATAGCTAATTCAATGTCTTCAGCTTTAACGGTTTTACGTTTTGCTAATTCAGCAAATTTAATAGCTTTTTTAGCAACTTTTGCAGCTTGATCTTCTACGTAAGCGTTTAATGCTTTTTTAGCGTCTTCGCTTACTCTTTCAGCACCTGCGTCTTTAATAATTCTTCCGATAGGAGCTACAGGAATAGCCATAATTATCATTCTCCATAATTTAATTTTAAAAAATACATACTTATTACTAATGCAATATTTATTTCAAATATATTAGTGAAAGTTTACTTAGAAGTATTATTTTTAAAAAATAATACTAAATAAGCTTTATTTCATAAGTACTATATATTCTTATAATTTACTAGTATATAAAGGTTTCTAATAAATAACTCATATTATGGCTTTAATTTAAAAAATATGATTATATATTATATGAATTTCAAATTCAATAATTGTAATGATTTATAATTAAAAATCATAAACTATATATACTACAAACAAAGTTTCAACTATTTATAAAAGATATTAAAAAATTGTTCTAATAAATTGAAATTAAACAAAATAGAAAATATAAATCTTTCACTTTACAAACAATGAATAAATTTTGAATATCCTATCAGTTTAATTAACTTGAAAAATTCAAAAATATCGATTAACATTAAATAGAAATAAAACTAAAATAAAATGTAGACAAAGAAAAATATTACTAGGATGAAATCATGAAACTTAAAATTGCAGTGCCGTCAAAGGGCAGAATAAGTGATCCTGCAGTAAGGATAT
>JAUNXF010000045.1 GCA_030539935.1 Methanobrevibacter sp. | reverse complement strand
GTACAGCGATGGAGGCAGTTATGAAGCGGATATTAAAAAAACTACTTTTGAAATTCCTTAAGTGATTTTAATAGTCCTTTTAATAGTTAATTGTCCATAAGTCAAATAGATGGAATATTTACCCTTATTCAAGTTTAAAAGACTTAAAGTAGCTATTCCCTTATAATTGGTCTTTCTTTTATATGTTTTGCCTTTAAACTTAAAGCTAATGTATTTATATTTTAAAACAGCTCCTTTGGAATTGACCAATTTTGCAGTGAATTTAACTGTTTTGGCTTTCTTATGTGAAAGGTCCTTTGCAATTATTGTTGGCTTCACTGTTATCCTATTCTTAACTGTAAATCCTTTGTAACTTGCTGAAACAGTATAGTTATTAGGTTTTAAGCCAGTGATCTTAAGATAGGCATATCCATTGCCGTCTGTCCTCCTATAATAGGTTTTGCCATTTAGAGTGAATTTGACAGACACATTCTTTGCAATCCTTCCGTAATCATCATAGACCCTAAGCTTATAACTGGAGCCTGCACCATAATACATGGTCAGATTCTTATTTTGATTGATTCTCTCAAAGACCCTAATCCTTTGGGTTTTCTCCTCCAAAGTGGATGGGTTCTTGACTTTAACGGTATAGTTTCCAGGCTTTAGATAATTGGCAATACTTACCTTTCCATAAGCGTCTGTTACTAGATTGCGGGTTTTTCCAGCGAAAACAACTGATACGCTTGCATTTCTTAATGGATTTGAATCCTTATCCAATAGGCTTAGGACATATTTGGATCCATATGTATAATTGCTTATAGGAAGGCCAATACTTGATTTTACTTTGATTATTGATGATGCTGAAGAGTTGAAATAAATCTTTTCACCATTAAACCTAATCTCAAAGCCATAAGTGCCTGTCTTAAGATTGATCCTTATGGAGATTTCACCATTTTCATCACTGACAAGAGTTTTGGTGGAATTGTTAAGGACATATTCAAGTTCCCTTCCACTAAGAGGATTTCCATCCCCATCAAGCAATTTAACCCTATAATCATAACCGCTATTATATACAGTTTCCAAATCTCCCAGAACAATGCATGTTCCTTTCTTGTCAATGCTGAAGCTATCAGATATCTCATTACATTCATAAATCGCATCATAAAGCTTGATTCTAATATCATTTAAACCGAGGTTCAAATCTGTTAAGTTAATGGATGCCCTTCCATCAATTGATTCAATGGATTGGTTAATATAACCTAAGCTTATGAAAATAGTCTCATTAATCGGTTTAGTCAGGCTGATATTTACAAATGCACTATCCAGATTAACAAGAATGTTCGCAGTCATGTTCACATCAATCTTTTCCACATCAATGACAGTGCTGTCAGATGAAGGGCTGTATCCCTCAGCAATGAACTCCGCAGATATTGTATTGGAGCCTCTCTTAAAGATATGGCTTAATTTAGCCATTCCATCACTAACACTTACTGAAACAATCTCACCAGATAGATTAAAGATTATCTCACCGCAATCAAGAGCTTCGCCAAACTGATTTAAAACAGTCACAGTGATATTTACAGGATTGAAACCATCATAATCAATTTCCAAGGAACTTGTTGTATTGATAGGCAAAACACTAATTGTCTGGACTTTCTCTTCCAATGTTTCTGTGTTTTGAATTGTTACAAGATAAGTTCCAGGAAGCAGATTGATATCTGTCTCAGCAACTCCGCTTTCATCAGTCTCCACATTGAAGACTTCCCCCTCAATGTTGATGACAACATTTTTATTTTGTAAAGGGTCTCCGGATTTGTCCAAAAATCCTACATTATACTTGCCCTTATAAATATAAGTGTCCCCTAAAATCAGAATGCTTGATTTCACAGTGATTAAAGAGGAATTGGAGGAATTGATATAGATGTTTTCCTCTCCAAATCTAACTTCAAAATCATATGTGCCAACTGCTAAAGTGATGTTTAATGATGCCTCACCATTCTCATCGGTAATGAGAGTATTGGCCACATGATTTAAGGTATATTCAAGTTCCTTTCCACAAAGGGGATTTCCATCCTCATCAATCAATTTAACCCTATACTCATCACCGCTATTGAAAATGGTTTCAAAATCATTCAAGAGGATATATGTTCCTTTAGGAACGATTGTGAAATTATCATTTATCACATTGCATTCATAAAACGGATTAAAAAGAATTATTGTGATGTTGTTTTCTCCACGGACAACATTTGTCAGATTGATTGAAGCCTTGCCATCAATGGATTTTACTGTGTAATTCTTAAAGGCGATTGCTGTACCATTCATATAAGCCAAACTTATGAACACTGTTTCATTGATTGGCTTTGTGAAGGTAATGTCTACAAATGCAGTATCCAAATCAACTCTAATGTCTGAAGACATGTTTACTTCCTCACCGAATGGACCTGCCCTTGAAGAGGCATATCCGCAAGCGACAAACTCCGCCTCCAAGTTTACATATTCTCCCTCTAGGACATGATAGACATTTGCAATTCCATTGGATACATCAACCGGAATTATAATGCCTGACATGTTGAAGAATACCTTGCCGCAGTTTACAGGGTTTCCATATTGATTCAAAACATGGGCAGTGACATTAATATGGTTTATGTCAAAGCCGAGAATCTCTAAGGAAGTTGTTGTATTGATTATGTCAAATACGGTAAATGCCTTAATGCATGCCACTTGTGATTTGTAGGTGTGGCCAGGATAATCATTCCATTCCAGGTCATACAAATCGGTCCAATTCTCACCATCATAACTGATGAATGAAATGTTTTCCCTATAAAACTTATTGTTTAAGCTTACATATTCTGAAATCGGCACTCCCACATCACCTGTGACATTTATCTTGAATACAATCTCAAAAATGTCTCCAACATTAAGTGGAATGTACTCTAAAAGGTCAATGGTCCAATAACCCGGATTGGAAAAGCCTGACTTGCTTAATCTTAAAACATCATTTACATAAACGGACAATTCCCAATTGCTTGGCTTTTCAAAATAGGTTGAAACAGCAGCCAGACATTCATTGTCGGTTGCATTGAATATGTTCCTGTACCATGCGGCATCTGTTTCATTGAAGAAATAATCTGTCCTGGCAACATCATATTGGTAGCTCTTATCATATTTGATGGTGTCATTCAAGACAAATACCAGACCGCCATCATTATCCCCTGCCTTAAGGGAACTTACATCATAATATGAAAGGTAGAAGTAACCTGCATTGCCCCAATCTTCTCCCCAGCTGTTCTTAACTATCCAAGCACCCTTTCCAGGAGCATTTGGGATTTCTATGTCATCATCCCATCCAACTATGTCCACTGCATGATTGCAGGATGAATCTGCCTTATTATAAACATAAACCCCAATATCCGGACTATGACGTATATTCATTCCAAGGGATATGGAAACGGCACCATAATCAATAATGGCCCTTTTGACCATATCATTGTCAGTGAAATTGTCCCTTTTCAGATACATGACATTTTGAACATGCATAATGCTGTCTAAAATAGGTGAAAGGATGCTGTGGACGCCATATAAATCATCCCTTTCCCAAACAGGGCCTAACCAACTGACAAGATATCCTTCAGCAATCTCAGGACGTCCTCCAGTATTGGTTTCCATATTCCAACCATAAGGGGAATATAAGGCAGCCAGGTTTTTCATGTTCTCATCTGAAAATGATATTAGTTCAGACAAGTTTTTATCTTGATTCAATAATTCAATAATGTCTGCATATTCGCTGTATTCATATATTATTCCAGAACTGTTCATATTATAAATGGCCTTGATAACTGCAGATTCAAGGCTTCCAATTACGGCAAAGGCCCAACAGTTCCCATCACTTCCCTGATTCTTAATAGAGCCGACAAAGCCATAATCTGCAAGATTATAGTAACTTGGAAGATCAATGCATGTCTCATCATCAAGGGAATTTCTGAAGAATGTGTAATTATCAGAATAAACTATAAAATCAGACTTTTCATACAAATCATCATATCTGGATGCGGAATTATTTGCATAAACATTATTGGATATTGTGTAATTCTCATTATAGAAAGCATAAACTGCACCTGCAGAACCATTTGCACTGTTGTTTATAAAGGTGTTGTTATCAATTGAAAATCCATTTTTGCTGAATATGAATACTGCTCCCCCATCTTTTGCTCCATTACTGTCAAAGCTTGAATTAATCAGACTCATATTGCCGTAGATTTGATAAATGGCACCGCCATAATACTTTCCAAAATTATTTATGAAATTACATCCTGTAACCTTCAAATCAGCATTTGCAGTAAAGATAGCCCCACCATAAAGGGCATAATTGTTATAAAAGCTGCAATTATTTAGGATTACAGAACTGTATTTATCGAAAGAATAGATAGCCCCACCACAAGATGTGCCGGACAGATCAGTCTCTATAGCTGTAGAATTATGAAAATTAACATTGAAAGCATTTAAAACTGAATTTTCTTCCTTTAAGATAATCTGAAGGTTATTGAAGGTTATGTTTTCAATGTTAAAGATTCTGGCTACATTGAATGTATGATTATCCATAGGGCAATTGATAATTGTATTGGAGGAATCCTGTCCATAAATAGTGATATTCAGATTATTATATGAATGGATTGGAGTATAATTGTAAACGCCGCTTGCAAAGTGCAATATGGAATTTGGTTTGATCCTATCATCATTAAGTGTCTTATATGGATTATCGATGGACCCATTTCCATTATCATCTATGGCATTTGAATCAAAATAGTATTCGTTTGAATTCTCATTTGATTCCTCTTCAGATAATAAATTATTATTTTCAATAGCATTCAGATTTTCAAATGAATTATAGTCTCCATTATCCAATAATATGTCATCATCTATTAGATTATCAGCTAAAACATTATCATCAACTAATCCCACACTATTTTCAGCTGCAAAACTAGTTGGAATGATAAGCAATAATGATAAAACTATTGATAGAATAATAATCTTATTTAAGTTTTTAGACAACTAAAATCCTCCATTTATATATAATATGTTAATTTATTTTTTTAATAATATATAAAATTAGTTGAAAGATGAAAAGGTTATCATATTCAAAAATATTTTAAATAAGTTAAAAAAGCTAAAATAGAAAAATAAAGTAGAATAAGTTAAATTTTAAAGAAAAAATAAAAGAAATAATAAGAAAAAAAGAGAATAATGAAAATAATCAAAAAAATGAAAAATTAGAATAAATAATAAGAAAAAAGGAAAAAATAATAAAGAAAAAATAGTAAAAAAAGTTAAATAAACAAGAATTAACCTATTCTTGTTTCATTGATAGGGCCATTTGCTGACCAATAGCATTCATATATTCCCGGATCATATTGGCCTCCAGATGTAGAGATGACAGACCTGTAAATAGGATTTCCATCCTCATCATATAATCCAGTCTCATAATCCTTTTGCCAATCATCATAATGCTTTGGAGATGTTGAATTGGAAACTTTAGTCGCATTTTTTATATCTGAGGCGTTATCATCATCTACATCAGATATGTTTAAGCTATTATTGGTTACAACATTCTTTCCATCATCATTAGAATCAATAATGTAAAATGCACCAGCAAAAATGCCTAAAACAACAATTGCAGTTAAAATTATTATTAAAATCCCCTTGTTATCCATTTAACTCACCAAAAAGTTTGAATAAAAATTAATAATAAAAACTAATATCACAAATATAATTAACTCTTGAAACAACAATAAATAAAAAAATAAAATGAAATTATTAAAAAAGCAATTTAAATGCAATTAAAATAAAAATAAGCAAATATAAGAATATTTACTTATAGATCATTGTTCCAATACCCTCTTTTGTAAAAATCTCAAGAAGCAATGTGTGCTTGATTCTCCCATCCAATATATGTGCTGACTTAACTCCATTGTTCAATGCCTCAACACATGTCTCAATCTTAGGAATCATTCCTCCAGAGATGATTCCCTCTTCAATGAGGGCAGGAATCTCATCTATGTGAATCCTTTGAATCAAAGTTGAAGGGTCATTAGGGTCTCTCAAGACACCTGGAACATCAGTCAAGATGATCAATTTTTCAGCATTCATCTTTCCAGCAATTGCACCAGCCACTGTGTCTGCATTAAGGTTTAATGTAGTGCCGTCATCAGCTATTCCAATAGGAGAAATGACTGGTATGAAATCGTTTTCAGTATACATCTCAAGTATTTCCGGATTGATCTTCTTGATTTCACCAACTAAACCTAAATCAATCTCTTCAATCTCTCCGGTTTCCTCATCCTTTATCCTATGAATCTTTTTGCAAGCCTGAATTAACTTATTATCCTTACCGGATAATCCTGCACCCTTTCCATCATGCAAACAGATTTGAGAAACAATATCTGTGTTGATGTTACCTACAAGAACCATCTTTACAATGCTCATGGTTTCTTCATCTGTAACCCTTAAACCTTTAATGAATTTAGGCTCTTTGCCTAATTTTTTCATGGATCTGGTGATTTCAGGACCTCCTCCATGAACAACAATAGGCTGCATGCCAACATATTTTAAAAGTACAGTGTCTCCTGCTGTAGAAGCCATAGCCTCATCATCCACCATAGCATGGCCTCCATACTTAATCATGACTTTTTTATTATAAAATTTCTTGATGTAAGGCAGTGCCTCTACCAAAATATTTACTCTTTCCATTGTATCACATAAATAAATCAATAAATATAAAATTTTCTAAAATAATTCTTAATTAAATATCAATCAATAATTATGTTTATAATACTATATAAAATATGGCCTATTTTTAAAGAATTTTTTAATATAAACATCTTTTTTTAAAAAAATATACAAAAAAGATATTTTTTTCAAAATGATTATAATATTAAAATCACTTAATCAAATTATAAAAAGATCAAAAAATTACAATTAGTCCGTAAAATTAAAATTAAACTGTAAATTATAATTAAAATGTTAAATTATAATCAAAAAAACCTTAAATTTAAATATAACTTATTTTAAATTAAATATTGGCTTAATTTTTAAAGCAAATCAGTTTTAATTAAAAATAAACTATTTATTATGTATAGTTTACCAAATAAACGATTTATAATGTTTTAAATATGAAAATTTAGAAAAATAGTTAACCATATCTAAAATTAAAATTTGCTTAAAAATAAGTTAAAGAAATAGGAGTAAAAACATGTTGAAAATAAATAAAAGCATTTTAATTATATGTATGATATCTTTATTTTTAATAATCGGCCAAATCTCTGCAAGCGATACCGATTCAATAGAAATAAACGATACAGATACAATCCACACAATAGAATGTGAACTCAATGCAAATGCATTAAGCTCAGATGAAAATATGAATGAGGGGCCAAATGATTCCAATTCCCCAAACCATTATCAGGAAACTGAAATATTAGATGAAATAGGCCCTAATGAATTTGAAGATGCCGGCAAAACCGAAGAAGACGACCATTCCAACAACTCAGAAAAGACATATGATTCTCTAGAGACTATTGGAGAAAAGGCAAAAGACACAACAGGGGTCGTAATGGCTAATGACAATTACAGCTGTGGCCCTGCATCTTTAGCTACTGTCTTAAACAGATATGGGCTGAACCTCAGTTTAGACCAAGTGTCTATGCATACAAACACCAGCTTAGATGGAACAAGCATGCAATCACTGATTGATGCTGCCAAATACTACAAGTTCAGTGCATATGGCGTTGAAATGGAGACTGAAAACCTTAAGGAAAACTATATCGTTCACTTAAACATTAATGGTTGCCAACATTGGACAGTGATTACAAAAGTTACTGGCACCCATGTTTTTTTAGCTGATTCCACAGAAGGAAACATCAATTTTACACTTGATGAATTCAATTCATATTTCACTAAAAAAGCAATTGTAATATCCAACAGCGAAGCCAGTGACTTAAAGGAACAAACCATCTCAAGCCAGATTAAGATTCTTGATAAAAGCCAATGCCTGACTATCTATGGAAAAGGATTGAAGAAGAAAGTCATAGGTTATAGAGTGGTTTGGAAATATGGATTTATAAAGAAATATGGTTGGGTATTAAGACCTAAGGTATCTGGAGGCCACGTTTCATTTTCCCAATGGGCATATGTAAAGGGATATTATGTTGTTTGGGGAAAATACAAAGCAAAAGAACCTATCTACAAATACTACTATGTAAATGATGAGGCCTTGACAAGCGCAAAAATCAAAAAGACTAAAAAATGATTTTTGAACATTTACCCTAAGCGAATTAAAGGATATGAATATTGAATTACAGCATATAAATGAAAAAGCATATAATAATTGAAGGAGGTAAAGCATGAATAAAAAATATACTGTAGCCATAGTCGCAATAATAATTGCAGTCATTGCTATTGGCGGATTTTTAGCATTGAACAACAGCCTAATTCCAGAAAGCTCTGAACTGACTGATCTATTTGATTACTCAATTGAGCCAACTACAAGCTGGAGTGATGATAAAAAAGAGTATTCATTTAGCCAAAGCATTAAATCAGTCAATGGAAAGGAATACAAGGACATTGACATCAAGGTAAACTTCTATAAGGGAAATGAACTTATAGGAAGCCATAACTCTAAGATAGAAAGCACAAAGAATGGCCATTTCAATCTTAATTTCACTGAAAAGCTTTCAGAAGAGCCTGATTCATTCTATTATGATGTGGCAAGTGCAAGTGAAGTTTAAATTTGATTTTTAATCTTCATTTAAATTTTAATACATTTTTATAAATAAAATAATCTTTTGTGAATTATTTTATTTATTATTTTTTTCTTTTTTCCTATAAAGATGATGTGCATTCAAATATCACTAAAATGAAAAATAATATGATGATATCATTTAATAGAATATAGCTTATTTTAAATTAATAGAAAACATTAATAGATATCAAATAATTAATCGGCTATTTGATTAAATTAAATGAAATTTTTCTTGAAAAATTAGTCAAAAAAATTATTAAAGTAGGGATAAGATGCGAGAAAAATATGAAGAAGATTAACATAATAAAAAAAACAAGCATCATAGATACAAGTTTTCCACAGCATGAATAAATTGATTTGCTTCCACTTCCAAACTGTGGTCAGGATTTCCACGCATTTCAAATACGATGGCTGGAACTCCTCCATTGCTTATAGGAATTGTAGAGTATTGTGGGCTTGAATAGCTTGCAGGCTCATAATAAATGATATAGCTTATGGCCTCACTTATATTGTTTGCAGCCTCATAAGCAACTGTATTAGTGGAAATTGGGGCAAATATATAAGGATCCTGCACATATCCTCCATTTGAAGAGTGAATGTCAATGGCCAAGTTATATCCCTTATCCACCACATCATTAACTACATAGTCTTGGGCAAGCAATTGACCATTCATTCTGCTTTCCTCAAAATTATCGCTTTCTGCAGTTACATTTATCCTATAAACATAATATGAATAAGTAAGATTGTCTGAAGAGTTTAAAAGAGCATTATAAATTGCATCATGAGCATTTGTTTCCCTTGGATGCTGACCTATAATGTATGCAACCTTTACAGATGACTCATTGTTTCCATAAGGCCCCTCAACTGTCACTGTACCAATGCTGTTTTTTCCAATTGTCTTTGCCGGCTTTTGAAGAGCTGACAAATCTGTAGAGTCAGAACCCATCAAATCAGATGGAACATACCTTAAGATGTCATTTATATATGGAACCCCATTTAAATCAGCTGGAATATACCTTAAGACATTATTTAAAACAGGATAATCTTGTGAAATCTCTTCCAACAAACTGTCTTCATTAGTTGCATAATCACAACAAAGAATGAAACCCTCTGCCAAGACAACAATTAAAATGATTAAAAAATAGAGTAATTTTTTAGAAGGTTTTTTTGATTTTTTCTTACGTTTATTGTCTTCATCAGCCATAAAAACACCAAAAATAATTTTCTAATCTTTAAAAATCTTAAAACCTTTTAAAAACATTTTATGAGTGAATATTCCTAATTTGATAATGAAATTCATTAATTAAATTGAAAAATTTCAATATTTGCATAAATTTATGAATAAATATAATTTTATAAAAATTGAAAAGTTAGAAAAGCAAATTGGAAATTATTTTTTCCAAGTTTGTCTTACTCCTCTACCTTTTTTACTACCAGGCTTCTTGTAAGATCTTTTAGGTCTGGTTCTTTTGTTGGTACCTTTTACTTTTGCCATAATAATCCTCCTTTAATTTTTGATAATTAAGATTATTCAATAAGATTAATCTATAAAATAAATGAAATAAAAATCATCACATTTGAAGCAAATATGATAAAAATCTTTATAAAAATAGCTTTAATAATAAAACCTAATAAAATATTTATTTTCAATACATATAAATCTTTTCCCTAAATATTGGAATTATTCATATTGAATCGACAAAATAGGAACCATATCAACTCCATCGGAATTTAGAATGATGAATTATTCGTTCATTGCCTCATTAAACTTTATGGCCATGACCAGACCGTCCTGATACCATTCATACAATGACTCATCATATCTCTTGCCGGATGCATGCTTAAAGACAAATTCCCCGAAGTCCTCTTGGCTCAAGTCAGGAGCATGAACCATAACATACGCACATGGAAGATTTGAATCGTCTGGACATTTCCTTTCCCAAACAGCCAACAATTGGTTTATCTTATCCGTAATTAACATCATTTGACTAACATCATCATTATCAGCAAAGGCCTCATATAATTCCTTGAACTTGGCTGAAAACTCCTTGCAGGTAAGATTTTCAAAATCTGTATTGGAAAAGTCATTTTTGGATGCTCCATCCATTTTATTTTTAAGTTCCGGATTCTTGTTTATCTCTTCACCGGCCCATTCATCCAATAACCTTAATGCAGTTGAATTATACCAATCAAATAGAATGGAATCCTCCTTATCCTGTTCAATTGAGGATTTATAAATCGCCAATGCCTCAACCAAATCCTTGTCTCTTCTTGTTGCAACAAGTATTGCCATAGCTAGACCGAATAATGCATTATGCGGACCATCATCAAGCCAATCTACCAACACATGATTTACCTTTTCCATATCATTCGCTTCATATGCCTTTTTAAATTCTTCAGCATGCTTATTCTTATTGCTTTTGAATCTATTAAATAAACCCATAACCATTCCTCAATAATTTTTATTTAAACTTTAATAATCTATAAAAGACTTTAAAAGACTTTAATTTAATTTAAATTTTAATTTAAATATTAAAGTTAATTAATGTATTTTATTTTGTTAGAATTCGTTTATAAGTTGAATAAAGTAGTAACTTTATCTAATGTTTATTGATTAAATTACTTATATTTCTTTAAAATATTAAGAAAATGTTTATAATAAAAATAATTTAATTAATTCTGTGAAAAAAAGAGAAAATAAGGTTTAGTTAAGAAAAAATAAAAATAATGTTTGAATAAAAAAATAAAAACAGAAAAATAATTTAAAATTTTATTTTAAGTAGTATATTCTGCATTGATCTTTACATAATCATAGGTTAAGTCACATCCCCAAGCGGTTGCAGTGAAATCTCCCTGATATAAGTCAACAAGAATATTGATGTTTTTCTCCTGCATGATCTCTTCAGCCAAATTAAGAGCATCTGTTCCATCAAATGCAAGTATCTTACCTTGGTCCACTAAAATGGCTTCCTTTCCATTGTCATCACTGACGGAAACTGTAATCATATCCTGATCCATTTCACATCCAGAGTAACCGACAGCCGCCACAATCCTTCCCCAATTAGGGTCACCGCCAAAGATTGCTGACTTGACAAGTGAAGAACTGATAACTGATTTTGAAGCCAAAATGGCATCATTTTCATCTTTAGCACCATTCACCTTACATTCTATGAATTTAGTGGCCCCTTCTCCATCACGAGCCATCATTTTAGCCAAACTGATGCAAATGAAATCTAAAGCTTCCTGGAAATCCTCATTGATTTCACCGTTTTTACCAACTTCAACACCTGATTTACCATTGGCCATCAATATGGCAGTGTCATTGGTACTTTGGTCCCCATCAACAACAATCATGTTGAAACTCTTATTGACAGCAGCCTTTAGAGCCTTATTGATCATTTCAGAAGATATTACAGCATCAGTTGCCAAGAAACATAGCATGGTGCCCATATTCGGTGCAATCATACCAACTCCTTTGGTAATGCCGCCGATAGTGACCTTTTCACCATTTACGGTTGCCTCTACAGCAAACTCCTTATGATATGTGTCAGTTGTCATCAGGGACTTTGCAGCGTCTGTAGAACTTTCCTCATTATGATCCAATTTGGAAATGGATTCCTTAACCAAAGGCAAAATGATATCCATAGGCATTTTCCTGCCGATTACACCAGTGGATGCAGTTGCTATTTCATCAGATGGAATGCCGGTGATTTCTGATGCAAATTCAATTGTCCTATCACAGTCCCTTATTCCATCAATCCCTGTAAAACAGTTGGCATTTCCACTATTTGCAACAACCAAAGATATTTTTCCACCTTTTATCATTTCCTTGGTATGAATAATCGGTGCAGCAACCACCTTATTTGAAGTGAAAACTGCAGATGCACTACTGTCCTTGGATTCTATAACAGTGAGCCCATATTTACCTTCACGAGTTCCTGCTGCCCTAACTCCTTCTACAGCACAGATTCCTCCCTTAATAACATTTATGTTAGACATAATATCTCCTTTAAACTTGATTAATTGAAAATTTTTTAAATAATCATCCTATAATAATTAATATTATATTTAAAATTAAATTATAA
>JAUNXF010000008.1 GCA_030539935.1 Methanobrevibacter sp. | reverse complement strand
TTGTTTTATTTCTTTTTGATTTTTCAATTAACTATATATCATTTGATTTAAAAAGTAGTATATAGATTTAAGATAATTAGGTGATTTATTTGAGTAAAACAGTATTATCTTCAGGTTCGGCTACAATTATCAATGCAATTTCAACCGGTTTCGGTTCTGCATTTGGCATTGGGCTTTCCATTGAGGCTGAAGCTAAGTTTTCCAGTATAGGCGTTAACTGCACATCAGATTTGGGGGCGGATCCTCATTTAATGAACTTATGTGTAGAACAGGTCTTAGACCATTATAACATAGGAAGTGCAAAGGATTTTGATGATATCATTCCAAGTTTGGATTTTGGAAACGGGGAAGGAATTGAAGTAAAGACAAAATCAAATTTGCCTTTAGGTTCAGGGCTTTCTTCAAGCAGTGCCTTATCCAATGCTGTTGTAATGGCAACTGCAGCTTTGGTTGAAAGTGAATTTTGCCTGGAGCCATTGACTGATATGGAAATTATTAATATGGGAATTGAGGCATCCCTTCTTGCTGGAGTTACCATTACCGGAGCTTTTGATGATGCTACAGCATCGTTCTTTGGAGGAGTTACAGTAACAGACAATGCAAACAGGGAGATTCTCCTTAGAGAAAAGATTCCTGAGTATGATGTTTTGGTCTTCATGCCAAATGAGGAATCCCTAAGCGGATCTTCTGATGTGGAGAGGATGAAGTTGATTGCCCCATTCTCTAAAATGGCATTTGAGAAGGCAATGAACAAGGAGTATTTGGAAGCCTTGACATTGAATGGGATTTTATATGGCAGTGCATTAGGATTTGACAATGGCATTGCACTTGATGCCCTTCAATCAGGAGCACTTGCTTCCGGTTTGTCCGGAACAGGATCTGCCTTTGTAGCAATTGTGGATGAAAGTTCCATTGATGGCGTAAAGGATGCTTGGGATTCTTATGAGGGCAGAGTCATTGAAACAAAAGTGGATAATTTAGGAACAAGATTTATCTAATCTCAGATTAAGCAAAAGTTTTACTCACAGATTTTTATTATTACTTTAAATGCAATAGAGGAGGAATGAAATGTCATTTACAGCATATATGTTGGATGTAATATCAGACACTATTTATCCTGCTAGAATTACAATAGAAAATGGTATTTTTAAGGAAGTAACCCCAATTACAGTTAATGAACATGAACTTGATAAAATTGATTTTAAGGGTTTGATGATTCCGGGATTCATCGATTCCCATATACATATTGAAAGCAGTATGGTATCACCTGCACAATTTGCTAGAATTGCAGTCCGTCATGGTACCACCGCTGTAGTTACCGACCCTCATGAAATAGCTAATGTTTTAGGAATTGAAGGGATTGAAGCAATGATTGAAAATGCAGAGCAGGTTCCTTTTAATTTTTATTTCACTGCACCTTCCTGTGTGCCTGCCACTGCCTTTGAGACTTCAGGGGCTGTTTTGGACTCATCAGATATAGAATACTTGCTTAAAAAGGATGAGATTGTGGCATTAGGGGAAATGATGAATTTCCCCGGTGTAATCAATGGGGATGAGGAGGTTCATAGAAAATTGGCATTGGCAAGAGAATATGGAAAGCCAATAGATGGTCATGCACCTTTGGTCACTCGTGAAGATCTGGACAAATACCTTGCTGGAGGCATCAGTACAGACCATGAATGCAGCAATGTGATGGAGGCTCTTGAAAAGAAGCTAAAGGGTATGAAGATCATGGTTCGTGACGGCTCATCTGCCATGGATATGGAGGGTCTTTTTGATATAGATGAAGGCGCTCAGTCCATTGATTTTTCAGGACCGATGGAACTTCTTTTCAGAGACATATTTGAGAGAAAGGTTTATTACCCTCTTTTTGATTTCATAGTTAGTGATGACAAGCATCCAAACGATTTGCTCAAAGGTCATTTAAACTTGTCAATTAAAAAGGCAGTCAGTTTGGGAATTGACCTTCTTAAGGCCATAAAGATGGTGACAATCAATCCAGCATATCATTATAATCTTAATTGTGGAGCCATTGTCCCTGGTGCACAGGCAGATTTTGTCATTGTTGACAGCATTTATGATTTGAATGTCTTGGAAACATATATCGGAGGGGAATGCGTGTTCGATGGAGAAAATGTCCTCTTCGATGCTCCAGAAATTGAATCTAAGAATACAGTCAATGCAAGCAAAAAGACTGCCAGCGATTTTGACATACATTATGACGGGGATGAGTGTGAAGTCAATGTGATAGAGTGTTTTGATGGCGATCTCCTAACCAAAAAGACAACTGCAAAGCTATATGTGAAAGAGGGCATAGTGCAGCCGGACATCTATCAGGATGTCTTAAAGATTGCTGTAGTGGAACGTTATGGTGGAAACACTGTTGCTAACGCATTCATTAAAGGATTTGGACTTAAGAAAGGGGCTATTGCTTCATCAGTTGCCCATGACTCACACAATATAATTGTTGTCGGATATGATTCTCAAATGATGGCTGATGCAGTAAATCAGGTCATTGATGATAAGGGAGGAATCTCTGTTGTCAGTGAAGATTTCGCTGATTCATTGCCTCTTCCTATTGCAGGGTTGATGTCTAATGAGGATGTCTATGATGTAGCTAAAAAATTAGGCATTTTGCATAAGATGGTTGAGGTATTGGGATGTAAAATAGAAGCTCCATTCATGACAATGGCATTTATGGCATTGTTGGTTATTCCTTCAATCAAGATATCTGATAAGGGATTGTTTGATGGGGAAAATTTCGAATTTATGGATGTAATTATTAATTAAAGGCCTTTGCCTTTCCTTAATAATTCTTTTTTATTATTCTTTTTTTATTTGCTTTGGCTATTTTTTTATTTTTAAGTTTTTTTTATTTATTTTAGCTATTTTTTTATTTTTAAGTTATTTTTAAAATAAGGTGGTTTGCTTAGTCTTATCCTTTCTTGGAAACTCATGAAGATATTCGAATATTTCATCCACATTGTTCATGATATTGTGCTCATTTGTCCTTTTATAGAATATTTTCATTAATTCCTTGTGATTTGGACTGGCAATGCCATAGCTGTCTCCATAGATTTCAATGTACTTTTCCTTAAGTCCGGGGAAATGATAGTCCAGATTCTTATAGAAATATTCCCTGTTTCCTTCCCTTAATGTCATGCCCATTCCAAAGCAGAGTATGCCCTTGACATTTGATTCTATGCAGCAGTCAAGTATTCGATTAATGTTTTCCTCTGTATCATTTATGAATGGGAGAATGGGGCTTAACCAAACGACAGTTGGTATATTGTGCTTATCCAGTATTTTCAAGACTTCAACCCTTTCCCTTGTAGTGCATACATTAGGTTCAAGTATTTTACACAGCTCTTCATCGTATGTTGTTAATGTCATCTGAATAACCACTTTTGCCTTTTCATTTATCTTTTTGAGCAGGTCCAGATCCCTAAGTATCAAGTTTGATTTGGTGATGCAAGTGAATCCATGCCCATACTTATATATTATCTCCAGGGATTCCCTCACATTCTGCATCTTCCTCTCAAGCGGAATATATGGGTCTGTCATGGATCCTGTTCCAATCATGACCTTTTCCTTCTTGTTTTTCAGTGCTTTCTTAAGGAGTTCCGGCCCGTTTGCCTTGACTTCAATGTCTTCAAAGGCATGATCCATATTGTAGACATTGCTTCTGGAGTCGCAGTAGATGCAGCCATGGGAGCATCCTCTGTATAGGTTCATACCATTATTTGGGGATAAAATACTTTTTGCGTTAACGTAATGCATGATTTCACTTTTTAAGTTTAATTCTTTAATTGTTTTTATTGTTCATGTCCAATTTTTATTCTACTATTTAATATTTGTTCTAATCTATTTAATTATTTATGAGAGCATTTGAAAAATATTTCTCTATTTTATTATTTTTTATTTGCATTTCTTATTTTTATTCTTATCTATTTAGATTTCATTAGATTGGCTTTTAAATCTATATGAGTTATTTTTATTCTTAACCTTGTAATGATATGTGGCAAATCAATAAAATATGGGTTTAAATTCTGTTTATCATTTTTAGTTCATTCAAAAAATTTATATATCAATAAGTATAAAGTATAGTAGGAAGGAAGGTTCCTTCCGACTATGAATTTATAATTCATTTAGTCATGAGGGGTTTCCAGTTTCCATATCATTCAAGCAATGGAAAAAACTCAAAAATTAAACTCAAAAAAGGATGTGAAATAATGTCAGAAAAAGACAATAAAATAGACCAGATTATTAGAACAATCGAAGAAAACGATGTAAAATTCTTGAAATTGCAAATATCAGACATACATGGATTGCCAAAAAGCATGGCAGTGCCTCTTAAAAAAGCTGATGATATTGAAGATATTGTAAATGACGGATTATTATTTGACGGTTCCTCAATTGCAGGATTGGCTTCAATCAATGACAGTGACTTACTTGCAAAACCAGATATCAACACATTCTCAACAATTCCATGGAGACCTGAATCAAAAGGTACCAGCAGATTCATTTGTGATGTTTACACTACAGAAGGAAAACCATATGACGGAGACCCAAGGGGAGTTCTTAAAAGAGCATTGGAAAAAGCTGAAAAAAGAGGCTACCAATTCAATATAGGTCCAGAACCAGAATTCTTCATCATTAAGGAAGATGAAAATGGAAACTACATCCCTGCAGACGAAGCTGAATACTTTGATGTAGAGCCATTGGACCAAGGTACCGACATCAGAAGGGAAATTGTATTCGGTTTGGAACAATTAGGTTTTGATGTAGAGGTAAGCCACCACGAAGTGGCAGCTGGACAACATGAGGTTGACTTTAAATATGCAGACGCTTTAAAAACAGCTGATGCTGTAATAACCTTTAAGGAAGCTGTAAAGGCAGTGGTCAATAACTTAGGATTCAAAGCAACATTCATGCCAAAACCATTCTTGGGAATCAACGGTAGTGGAATGCACTGTAACCAAAGCCTATTTAAGGATGGGGAAAACATCTTCTATGACCCAAACACTGAAAACCAAATATCTCAAGAAGCATTATACTTCATTGGAGGATTATTGAAACATGCACAGGCTTTATCAGCAATCCTGTCACCAACTGTCAACTCCTATAAACGTTTAGTTCCAGGTTATGAAGCGCCATGCTACATAGCTTATGGTTTTAAAAACAGGTCCACCTTGTTAAGGATTCCTGCATCCCGTGGATTAGGTACAAGAATTGAATGCAGATCCGCTGACCCATCATGTAACCCATACCTAGCATTTGCAGCATTGCTTGAAGCAGGTTTGGATGGTCTTGACAATAAGATTGACCCTGGCGAACCAACAGAAGAAAACCTCTTCGCATATTCCCAAGATGAAATTGTCCAAAAAGGCATTGGCAACTTGCCAACAAGCTTATGGGAAGCATATCATGCATTGGAAAAGGACGAAGTGGTTAAGAATGCTCTTGGAGAAAAAGTGTTCAATCAGTTCTACAGCATCAAAAGAGCTGAATGGGATGCTTATAGGATACAAGTGTTCGATTATGAAAGAGATGAGTATTTAGACGTATAAATTCATTCCTTTTTTGAATGTATTGGTGGTCAAGTTTAAGGTCTCCTCTTAAATTTGCCACCAATTAATTTTAGAATTATTTTTTTTTAGGGCATATGTAATTTTAGAATTATTTCAATTATTAGGCATTAATCCGGAATCTGCATTTGGGTTCATTGTTTTAAGGATTAGGCATATGATTATGAATCTGAATTTTGGATTATTGCTTTATGGCATATTGTATTTTAGAATTATTTTTTTTTAGGGCATATGTAATTTTTAGAATTATTTGTATTTATTAGGCATATGGTAAATACGTGTATTCACCGTTTATTTTGGAGGTAGAAAAATGTGTGGAATAGCAGGTGTAATATACAAGGATAAAAAAACTCACCCTGTAGGAGAGGCATTGACATCAATGCTTGAATCATTACAGCATAGGGGTCCGGATTCAGCAGGTTATGCAATCTATGGCAGTCTGGATTTTCCTGAAAACTATTATCAATTAAACATTGAAGTAAAAAGAAGAAGAGGCGCATTAGACAATTTAAAATCACTTTTAAATCAGATAAGTCCAATCTTTGAGGAAGAATTGATTGAGTCTGTAGGGGACTCAGATGTATATAAATGTAAAATTGCATTGGACGAGTATTCCCTTTTAAAACCTTGCATAAATGAAATAGATGAATTGAAGAATGTCCGTGTCATCAACGGATCACATTCATTTGAAATGATAAAGGACACAGGTAAGGTAAAGGACATCGCTGAGCGATTTGATGTCAAGAGCATAATGGGAACACATGGAATAGGACATACCCGTTTTGCAACAGAAAGTGGTGTAGACCGTTATCATGCACACCCATACCAAAGCTACATCATACCGGATATCACTGTAGTGCATAATGGTCAAATTACCAATTACTGGAAAATAAGGGATCCATTGGAGAGAAAGGGACATACCTTTGAATCATTCAATGATACCGAGTGCATTGTTCACTATATGGCAGATAAACTTGACCAAGGCTATAAGTTGGAAGAGGCATTGGATCAGGCGGTTATCGACTTGGACGGCCCATTTTCAATACTTGTTGGAACACCTAACGGCATTGGAATTGCTAAGGACAAGCTTGGCCTTAGGCCTGGTGTAATGGTTGAAACCGATGAGATTTTTGCAATAGCTTCAGAGGAAATGGCATTGCATGATGTCACTGATTCAGACAAAATAGAACAGATAGCTCCAGGGGAAACAAGAGCTTACACCATTTAATGGGGGTTTATCTATGAAAGAATATCTTATCGATGCAAAGGATATGGATGAAAAGGAATTGAATCGTGCCATAAAGGAGCATGCTCAAAATTATGATAAGCTCATTATTGACAATCCTGATTCAAGGCACAATATTTGTGCAGGATTGACTGAAGACGTGGATATAGAAATCAATGGTTCTGCAGGTTATTTTGTTGGAACAATGGTTCATGGACCAAGGATACACATCAATGGAAATGCCGGCTGGTTTGCTGGAGACAACATGACAAATGGTGAATTGGTCATTGAAGGTACAGCTGGGGATGGCGCAGGCCAGGGAATCTATGGCGGTACAGTAATAGTGAAAGGAAGTGTCGGTTCAAGAACTGGAGAAATCATGAAAGGAGGAACTGTAATCATTGGAGGAAACAGCGGTTTTATGACAGGCCTCCTTATGATGGGCGGAAGGCTCATAATTCTTGGTGATGTTACAGAGGATGTTGGCGAGTCAATTATGAGAGGAAGCATATATGTTCTTGGAAGTGTGAAAAGCCTAGGAAAAAATGCTGTTATGGAAAAAGTTTCTCCTGAAGACCAGAAGGAGCTAAAGGAAACACTAAGCAAATATGGCTTCGAACTAAGTGACACTGACTATGCAAACTTTAAGAAAATCGTTAACATACAATAGGAGCTGAAAAAATGAGCGAACATAAAATAGCTATGGTGGGAACACCATGTGAAATAATGGCTGCATCCAAACTGCAGCACTATACAGATAGCCCTATTGATGTTAAGTTGGGCTTATTCTGTATGGAGAATTTTTCATATAAGTACTTTGTAAATCTCTTGAAAGAATATGATTTGAAGATGGATGACATTGAGAAATTCCAAATTGAGAAAGGATTTGTATTCTTATTGCTAAAAACTAAGGAAACAGTTAGGATACCTCTATCAGAGGCTAAAAGGATAATCAGAAAAAACTGTAACATATGTGTTGAACTGACATCAGAGACATCTGACATTTCAATAGGTTCCATCGGATCCGAGGATGGCTGGTCAACATTGATAATAAGAACTGAAAAAGGTGAGGAAATAGTTGATGGGGCAATCGAACAGAAATTCATTGAAGTTAAGGACTTTTCAGATTCACAATTTAAATTGCTGAATAAGATAGCCCAATCCAAGATAAGCAAAAATCTGGAGGACATTGAAGAAAGGGAATTTTTGGCAAGGCCTGTATTGTACCAAAGGCAGAAGTCAGATGATTCAATCATGGGAGAAATCTCCGGAGCTAATTTCATGGACTTAAGGTCAAACGTTATTGATGTAGGGGCATGTGTGCTCTGTGGAGCATGTGAATATGCATGTCCAGAGGGCCTGATAACAATTGATGATACTAAGCCAAGAATGAAAGGGGAATGTCCGGAGGACTGTCATGCATGCTTTGCAGTATGTCCAAGAACATTCATACCTGAAGATTTGAGAAACGACAACTCAAAGCCAATCGGCGACTTTATGAAAGTCTTGACTGTCAAGTCCCTAAAACATACTCAAGGTCAGGACGGTTCAATCGTTACAACATTGATTGACTATTTGCTGACAAATGATATTGTAACAGAAGCCCTTATTGTTGATAAGGAAGATCATTTGGCTTGGAAACCTTATGCAAAGTTAACAAGTGCAATTGACGAGGTTGTAAAATCTGGAGGGACAAAATATTCTGTCTGTCCGGTTTTCAAACCATTAAGGAATTTGAAGGAAGAATCACTTGAAAATATTGAAGGGGAGGCAGACTGATGTCATTTACTGTTGAAAGAAAGTTGGAAATATGCAAGCAGAGTAATGATAGGCCTGGATGCTGCTGGTACTTATGTGACAATCCTCACAAATCATCATGCAAGAACTGTTACAGCTGCTATTCAAATTGTCCTCATGGCGTTTATGAAGTGATCAATGATGAGCCTTTGCCAATCCATCAGGAAAAATGTGTAGGGTGCAAGATATGTGAGGAGATGTGTCCGACACATGCAATATATGTAAGGCCTCTTGTTGATGAGGCAAGGGGAGTATGGACAAATTCAACAATGGTGGAGATTAAGCGTAAAAGCCAATCAGGCTCATATAAGGTTCGTGGTTGCGGACTCACTAGAAGAATCCCAACATTTGATGACTTGAGCATATTGCCTGCACAGGTTTCAAGGCCTCCAATAGACTCATACAGGGAAACATGCAAGACTTCAGTGGTTCTTGGAGACAGGTTTGCGGAAAACCCAATTGAAATAGACACCCCTATCATGATTGGGGCAATGTCCTTTGGTGCATTAAGCAAGGAAGCTAAAATTGCATTGGCTATCGGAAGCAGCAAGGTAGGCACAATTACCAATACCGGTGAAGGCGGAATGCTTCCTGAAGAAAGGCATTATGCAGACAAATTGATTGCACAATATGCATCAGGCCGTTTTGGAGTTTCAGCCAGCTATCTGAGCAATGCAGAAGCTGTTGAGATAAAGATAGGTCAAGGAGCAAAGTCAGGTATGGGAGGACATTTGCTTTCCCATAAGGTAACTGCAGAAGTTGCAAGGGTTAGAAATATTCCGGAAGGAACCTCTGCATTAAGTCCTGCAAGGCACATGGATATTGTCGGACCTGAGGATTTAGGCATGAAAATCAATCAATTAAGGGAAATCACTGATTGGAAGGTGCCGATCATTGTAAAATTCGCATCTGGTAGAGTGGAGCAGGATGTAAAGATTGCTGCAAAGGCAGGTGCAGACATAATTGTGGTTGACGGTATGCAGGGAGGAACCGGTGCAGGTCCTGAAGTGGTTACAGAACATGCAGGTATTCCTACAATAGAGGCAATAGTGAAGGCTGATGATGCCCTTAAGGAAATTAATTTAAGAAGTGAGGTAAGTCTTGTGGCTGCCGGAGGAATAAGGTCTGGAGCTGATGTTGCAAAAGCGATAGCCTTAGGTGCCGATGCAGTATATATCGCTACCTCCGCACTCATTTCCATAGGATGCAAGGTTTGCCAATCCTGTTCTGAAGGCATTTGTCCAAAAGGAATTGCAACACAGGACAGGATGCTTAGAAGAAGACTTGACCCTATAAGGAAAGGTCAGCAAGTAGCAAATTATATTGAGGCAATGACTCAGGAAGTAACCGCATTAACCCAACAGGCAGGAAACACAGATATTGAGAATCTTGAACGTCAGGATTTGGTCGCTTTGACTATGGAAGCTTCACAACTGACTGGTGTGCCAATGGTGAGAAGCTAAGTTAAGGAGTGCAAATGGGAGAATCAAATTAATTGAATTTAGAATTAGGAGATATTATTATGGCTGCATTCGATAGAATTAAATCCGGGATTCCTGGGCTTGATCAAGCCTTAGACAATATCCGTTTGGGAGACAATGTAGTTTGGAACGTTACAAATTTAAATGAATTTTCCTACTTCGTCAATCCTTATGTAAAACAGGCAAAGGAAGATGGAAGGAACTTAATCTACATTAGGTTTTCTTATCATCCTCCCCTCATAGAAATGACTGAGGAGGATTTCAGGCTGCTTGAAATCGAACAGAATAATCCTGAAAGCGAGTTTTGCATGATTGAACGTGACGGGGTTAAGATTTATCAGGTAAACCCATACAACCAGTTTGAAACATTCACTTTGGAAGTTCGAAGAATTATAGAAAAGGAAGGCTACGATGCATTCTATGTCTTTGACTGCTTAAGCGACCTTCAGGCGGTGTGGTCAACAGACTTGATGATGGGCAATTTCTTTAAGGTCACCTGTCCGTTCTTGTTCAAGCTGGATACTGTTGCATATTTCCCAATCATTCGTGGAAGGCATTCATATGATGCCATAGCCAAAATCCGTGAAACAACCCAACTCTTCCTGAATGTATACTCAAATTCTCCGGAAGAGGTTTATGTCTCTCCGCTTAAGGTATGGAACAGATATTCCCAGACCATGTTCCTGGGACATAAGTTCAATCCTCAAACAGGATTTGTCAAGGTCCTGCAGGATGGTCAGGAGGTCAGCAAGTATTACAAGACAATCAATGACTCTGACAAGCATCAGAACGGACAGATCTTAGACAGTTGGGAAAGATACATGCTTCAGGTTAGGATGAAGTATGGGGAAGGCCAAAATATCGATGATGAGTGCGATAAGATCTGTGAGCTGATGATGACCAAGGATGAAAGGATGCTTTCCAAAATCAAGGAATACTTCACCTTTGAGGATTACATCACAATCTATGACCGTCGTGTAGGCAGTGGATTGGTGGGAGGTAAAACTTGTGGAATGCTTTTGGCAAGGAAGATAATCGAAAGGAACCGTCCGGACATATACAAAAATTTCGAGCCGGATGACTCTTTTTACATTGGCTCTGACTTATTCTACACATATATCGTTTCAAATGACTTGTGGGACATTCGTGTAAAGCAAATAACCAAGGAAGGATATTATAAATATGGAAAGGAGCTTGAAGAAGGCCTTAGGAATGGAAGCTTCTCTGATGAGATCAAAAAGGGATTCATACAGATATTGGATTATTTCGGACAGAACCCAATTATTGTAAGGTCAAGCAGTTTCCTTGAGGACGGATACGGAAATGCATTTGCAGGAAAGTATGAGTCAGTGTTCTGTGTAAACAGAGGCTCTCTTGAAGAGCGTTTGGAGGCCTTTGAAGAGGCTGTAAAGGTAGTCTATGCAAGTACCATGAACATTTCCGCTTTGGAATATAGGAAAATAAACGATTTGGACGATACCGATGAGCAGATGGCCCTTTTGGTTCAAAGGGTTTCAGGCTCATATTATGGAGACTATTTCTTCCCTACTGCTGCAGGTGTAGGATTTTCATACAGTCCATATTCCCCGCTTCCTGATATGGACAACAGCAAGGGAATGCTTAGGCTTGTAATGGGTCTTGGTACAAAGGCTGTTGACAGGACAAAGAAGGATTATCCGAGAATCATCAATCTTGACAAGCCGGAAGTGACTATGGCCAAGGACATAAGGGAAAAGCACAGGTATTCCCAACATTATCTTGATGTCATAGACTTGAAGGAGATCAGTTTGCATGATGTTCCTGTAGACGAGGGTTTGAGTGTGATTCCAAGATATGCAAAAAAGGTCTTGGTTGAGCATGACCGTGAGGCAGAGAGAATGTTCCGTGACCGTGGCCAGCGTCGTGAAATAGTCTTTGTCAATTGTGAAGGGCTTGTAAGGAATCAGGAATTCATTGGCGAGATGAAGGATATCCTGAATACTTTGGAAATCGCATATGACTATCCTGTTGACATTGAATACACTGTCAATGTTGGGGAAGACAACTCATTTAACGTTAACCTGTTGCAGTGTCGCCCTCTTCAGGTTTCAATAAACGATGAGGCCATTGAAATGCCTGAAGACAAGAATGTCTTCTTCCATATAAAGGAATCTTCTATGGGAATGTCAAGAAAGAGCAAGATAGACACAATATGCTATGTCGATCCACATAAGTATTATGAATACCCTTATGCACAGAAAAGTTCAATTGCCAGAGTGATCAGTGATGTGAACGCCTATTGCAGGGACAATGACAAGACAGCCATCCTGATGGTTCCTGGAAGGATAGGAACATCCTCTCCTGAACTGGGAATTCCTGTTGTCTTTGCTGACATCAGCCATTTCTCTGCAATATTGGAGGAGGCATACAGTGAAGTCGGATATATGCCTGAGCTTTCCTTTGGAAGCCACATGTTCCAGGACTTGGTTGAAGCTGAGATATACTATGGTGCATTGTTTGAAAACGAGAAGAAGATAGAGTTCAATAGGGATATGATTTATGATTATCCGAATATCCTAAAGGACATTAATCCTAATTTAAGTGAGGAGATATATGACATGATTCAGGTCATAGACTTTGATGAGGATAAGGCGGAATTCTATCATGACATGAACAAGGATGAGACATTGTGCATTTTCAAGTGATTTCATGGTCCCTATTTTTGGGGCTGTGTGCATTTTCAAATATTGTTTAGATAGTCCTTAAACAAAATTCTTATGGAGAACATTTCATTGTTCTTGGGCAGGTGGGAGGGACATATGCCTTTTATTTGCAACAATCCTTTTTTGCACAAAAAAGATTTTTCAAATAAAAACCAAACATAGGACAATCCATATGTGATCAATGACCATATTTGAGTTTTTTGAGTTTATCTTGAATAGGGTTATTCTTCACATTTTTTTTAAATATTATCTTTTAGAACAAATCTTTTTTTCTACTTTAGATTTTCATAATTTCAATAACTATATTTAAATAAGATGAACTATAAAGTATATCTATTATCAAAACTATGGAGTTATTTTTGTGGATGAGAAAGAGATTATGGGCTTATATGAAAATGATGAAGAGGCTCAGGATGTTCTTCAAGCATCTAGAAAAAGAATCGATGAAATTGATAATGATTTAGTTAACTTAATAAGTGAAAGAACTTCACTTGCTAAGGATATCGTTTCAGCTAAAGTTTATTTGGGCATGGAGATTTATGACAAGTCAAGAGAAGATGAAGTCCATGCCAAGGTAAGTAAATTGGCTCAAGAAAAAAACATTGATGATGATATTCTTGGCGATATTATGAACATGCTAACAATTTTAAGTAAAAATAAACAGAGAGAATTATTGGAGGAATGATTATGGGAAACATTAGAACTTCATTCGTAAAACGTATATCAAAAGAATTAATTGAAACTCACCAAGGTAAATTTACCACTGACTTTGAAGAAAACAAAAGATTAGTGGCAGAATACTCAACTGTAAGCACTAAACATTTAAGAAATAAGATTGCTGGTTACATTACCAGATTGGTAAGACAACAAGCAAACCAAGCATAATTTTATTTTTTGCTATTTTTTAGATTAATTAACTTTAATCTATTTTCCCTATTTTTATAATTTTTACTAATTTTGACCATTTTATCATTTTTATAATCATAGGCAGGATTAAGGTTAAATTTTTATTAAGATTTCATTATTTTTTATTAACAAATCCCTAATTTTTATCAAAAAATTCAAAAATAATAAATAAATATATTAATACCCTTTTATAAAACTAATAAATGGATAATAGTCTAAAAAATATATTAATAAAATTATTTTTATTTTTAATTTAATGAAAAGGTGTGTAAACAAATGGAATTAATTGTAGCCAAATTTGGCGGTACTTCGATAGGAAATGGACAAAGAATTAGGAAAGCTGCACAATCTGTCGTTAATGAGTACATGAGCGGAAAGAAGGTTGTGGTTGTTGTATCAGCTATCAATAAGACTACTGATGACTTGGTAGCCATTGCTGATGAATCCATTGGAAAAGAAGTAACCGAAAAGCAATTGGCGGAAATTTTATCCATGGGTGAGAGAACCAGCATCAGAGTATTTTCATCAGTTTTGGAATCCTTAGGAGTCAAATCCGAATACATTGATCCAAACCATGACTTATGGCCTGTCATCACTGACGATAACTATGGAAAGGCCAAAATAGATTTCGAAAGAACTGAAGAGCAATCTCAAGGATTGTTAGGTCTTTTGGATGAAGGCATCATTCCAGTCATATGCGGATTCCTTGGAAGGACTGAAGAAGGTGAAGTGACTACCTTAGGCAGAGGAGGCAGTGACGTAACTGCATTCCTGTTAGGCCATTGCTTAAATGCAGATGATGTGATTATCGTTACCGATGTGGATGGAGTCATGTCCACTGATCCAAGAAAAATCAATGAAGCTGAAAAATTGGACTACATCTCTGTTGAAGAGATGAGAGATTTAGCTACTCACGGAGCACAAGTTTTACACCCTCATGCTTTAAGATTTAAAGATCCTGAAATAAAAGCAAAAATCATTAGCTTTGAAAAAGGTGATTTGTCTGACCCTGGGACTGAGATTGTAGGTCCCTTTGAAGATTCCATGAGCAAATCAGTATGCTTGCATCCGGAACCTATTTCTGTAGTTGCTTTGGTTGGGGAAGATTTGCTTAATCAAATCGGCCTCCTTGCAAAAATGACAACTTTGGTAGCGGAAGCTAACATCAACATTTATGGAATTTCTGCAGGTCAAAATTCAATTACCTTATTCTTGGATAAATGCGATGCTGATGAAGCATACCATTTATTGCACAAGTTAGTCATTGCTGAAGATAGTTTAAGCTCAATATCCTTAGGAAGGGACATTGCAATGTTAACCATGATTAACCCAGACTTTATTGAAACTCCTGGTGTAATCACTGAAATCACCAATCCACTTAAGGAAGCACACATAAACATCGTTGAAATCTCATCATCCCAAACTGCTATTGTCTTATTTATTAACTGGGAAGATGGTAAGGTAGCATACGACTTAATAAAGGGAGTTTTATAACTCTCGCTTTTATTATTTTTACCCAATAAAGAGGCATTTACTTTATTTTCATTAAAGGGAAGTAATTTGTTTCTATCGTTTTTTATTGTAATTAATTTTTATTTACAATCATTGAAGGTTCGTAAAAATATTTGGTTTTTAATGATACGAACTTTAACTGATTAAGTATTTGAAATTAATATGATTCTTTAGAAATTAAAATTAGATTGAAATAAAAATCAATGATTAGATTTATTAAATAATCGAAATAAAAATTCAAAAATAATTATAATAATAAAAAGGTGTTTTTTATGCGTTTTGAAGGAACTGCTGTTGCTATGGTCACTCCTATGCATGAGGATGGATCCATAGATGAAGAAGGATACAGACAAAATATTAACTGGTTGATTGACAATGATGTGGACGGTTTAGTTGCTGTAGGAACCACTGGTGAATCCGCTACTTTAACCCATGATGAACATAGAAAAGTTCTTGACATCATGATTGATGAAGTTGATGGCAGAGTAACCACCATTGCTGGAACTGGAAGTAATGCAACTACCGAAGCATTGGACTTAACCAAATATGCAGATGATGCTGGAGCAGACATGGCTCTATTGATCACTCCATATTACAACAAACCACAACAACATGGTGTAATTGAACATTATACCCAAATTGCAAATGCAGTGGACATTGACTTGATCACTTACAATGTTCCATCACGTACCAGTTTGGATATGGCTCCTGAAACCATTGTGGAACTTGCAAAAGTGGACAATATTTCCGCTTTAAAAGAAGCTTCCTCTGATGTGGACAAAGTATCCAAAACCATGAAACTCTTAAGGGATGAAGGATTGGAAGACGATATCGTAATATTGTCTGGTAGTGATGAATTGACCCTTCCTTTAATGTCTGTTGGTGCAAGAGGTGTAGTGAGTGCATCTGCAAACATCGATCCAAGAACCATGGTTCAAATGGTAAACTGCATTTTAGACGGTGACTATGATAAAGCATTGGAATTACATTACAAACAATATGACTTAATCAAAGCTTTATTCATTGAAACCAGTCCAGCACCTGCAAAAGAAGCATTGAAAATGATGGGAATGCCTGCAGGTCCATTAAGATTACCTTTAGTTCCTATGTTGGAAGAAAACAGAGTAATCTTAAGAAAAGCATTGGAAGATGCTGGAATTTTATAATTCCAGTTCTTATTTTTTTACAATTTGATTATACTTATAAAATTATTTAGATGATATTATGATAAAAGTTGCTGTAACTGGAGCTGCTGGAAGAATGGGCTCCGGCATTATAAGAAAAATTACTGAACAGGATGATATGGAAGTTGTAGCTGCTATTGAAATGCCAAACACTCCTTTAGCAGGTGTGGACGCAGGTGAAAAAGCAGGTATCGGTAATATTGGAGTTCCTATCGTCGGTTCCCAAGATTTGGAAAAAGCATTGAAAGAATCTGGAGCTGAAGTGTTAGTTGACTTTACCATTGCTCCAGCTGCTGTTGAAACCATTAAAAGAACTGCTGATTGTGGTGTAAACTTAGTGGTTGGTACCACTGGATTTACTGAAGAGCAAGCTAAAGGAAACGCTGATGTAATCAAGGAAAAGAACATCAAGGCAGTTATTTCCTCTAATTTCTCAATTGGTGTAAATGTATTCTTCAAAGTATTGAAGGACTTGACTCCTATCTTAAATGACTTTGATATTGAAATCATTGAAGCTCACCACAATCAAAAGGCAGATGCTCCTTCTGGAACTGCTATGACTGCATTTGAAGTGGTTGCTGACGCTCTTGAAAGAAACCCTGAAGAAGTGGGTGTCTATGGAAGACAAGGTCAAGTAGGTAAAAGAACCAAAGAGGAAATCGGTATACATGCAGTACGTGGTGGAGACATTGTAGGAGACCACACTGTATTGTATGTTGGTGATGGTGAAAGATTGGAAGTTAAACACATGGCACATACTAGAGAAGTATTCATTGCTGGTGTTATCAGAGCTTTAAGATTCGTAGGTTCCGCAGAACCTGGAAAAGTTAACGACATGTCTGATGTTTTAGGAATTTAATTTTAATTCCTCTTTCTTTTAGAAAAAAATAAATAAAATTATAATTATTGAGATGATTTAAATGGTAAAAGTAGGTGTACTTGGTGCAACTGGAATGGTAGGTCAAAGATTCATCCAATTGTTGGCTGATCATCCTGATTTTGAAATTGCTGCACTTGCAGCTTCTGGAAGATCTGCAGGCAAAAAATATGAAGACGCTACCACTTGGTATATGAATAGTGAAATGCCTGAATCTGTAAGAGACATTACTGTTATTGAAACTGACCCTGCACAGATGGATAAGGATGTTGAAATAGTATTCTCTTCACTTCCTGCTGATTTTGCTGCAAAAGTCGAGCCAGAATTTGCAAAGGATTTTGTTGTGGCATCAAATGCTAGTGCGATGAGAATGAAAAAGGACATTCCTTTAGTAATTCCTGAAGTCAATCCACAATTCTTGGACATGATTGAAGCACAACAGAAAAACAACAACTGGGACGGTTTCATTGTAACTAACCCTAACTGTTCAACCATTGCTTTGACCTTAACATTAAAGCCAATCTATGACAATTTCAACATAAACAGAATTTATGTATCTACCATGCAAGCTGTTTCAGGAGCAGGTTATAACGGTGTTCCTTCAATGGCTATTGTAGATAATTTGGTTCCATATATTGGCGGTGAAGAGGAAAAGATGGAAAGCGAAACATTGCATCTTTTAGGTTCACTTGACGGTGATGAAGTTGTACCTGCAAACTTCTCATTAAGTGCATCCTGTCACAGAGTGCCTGTTATTGACGGTCACACTGAAGCGGTATTCGTAGAGCTTGATGATGAAGCAGACATTGATAAAATCAAAAAGACAATGGCTGACTTCAGAGGACTTCCTCAAGAATTAGGTCTTCATTCCGCTCCAGAACAACCTGTCATAGTCAAAGAAGAAGATGACAGACCTCAACCAAGAATGGACAGAATGGCTTATGGCGGTATGGCTGCTACTGTTGGTAGAGTCAGAAAAGATCAAGCATTTGATAACAGCTTCAAATATGTTCTTGTTGGACATAATACAATTAGAGGTGCTGCTGGTGCTTCTATTTTGAATGCTGAATTGATTAATAAGCAAATTTTATAATTTTATTAATCTATTTTTTCTTTTTTATTTTTTTTATCCTATTTTTTCTATTTTTTCTATTTTTTGTAATTTATTATTTTATATTTAAATTAATCTTAAGATTCGCAGATATTTGTGATTTTTATAATATTTTCTAAGTTTAGTAAAACATATCTTTAACCTTGGGAGGTTTTACCATTTTTAATGGAAATTCATTAGATTTTTATAATGAAGAGTTGCCTAGATTCATAATTTTGTAAAAAAATGTTTTAAATTATTTAAAAGAGGGAAAAACACTTGAAGAAGCATGTGCTAAGGCAGGGGTTGTTTCAAATGAGTTAAATATTTGGAAACTTTGGGCTGATAAAGGATTACAACCTTATGCAGACTTCTTTAGGGAAATTCAAAAATATAGATGATATTTTCAGTTTCGTAAAACTATTGTTTAATGAACTAAATTAAACTAATAAAAAAAACTAAAAAAACTTAATAAAATTAATCATTTAATATTAATGAAAAAATTAAATCTTAAAATTTTATGGATAATAATATTGGGGATAAAGCCTATAAAGCTGATTAACATAATCCCTATTGTCATAAGGGGAAGTATAAGTTTCAACAGGATGATATCTCTCTAAAACATATTTAGGTTCCTCATTTTCAGAACTTGATGAATGATAATAGTGAGTATGATCTATTTGCTGATTCCTTTCTGTTGTATCGATTATAAAAACAGCCCACAAAATTATCAAAAGAAGGGCTAGGAATAAAATAAATAAATAAAACGCATATTTTTCATCCATAATCATTCCCCCAAGGATTTTTCCGTTTCGTAAAACTATTGTTTAATGAACTAAATTAAACCCTTAATATTTTTTCTTATTTTACTTATTTAAATGGTTTATTCTACTTGGTTTATAAAAGTTTTGTGGAAGGGGTTTTTAACAGTGTTATAATGGGTATGTTTCCACAAATCTGTTATCATATTATATAAACCTTTCCTCGTTTTTTTCCTTGATTTTGAGGAGGAACTTCTTAATGGTGTTATATTGGGTAGGTTTCCAAATTTTTAATAAAATCTTAAATCTTTATAATCTCTTTTTTTATTCAAATAATAGATAAACATTCACTATTCATATATTAAATATAAAAAAACTTTTTATTTGTTTTTTAAGTGCAATTTATTAATTTTTAACTATTTTACTTAAATCTTAATTCTTTTTTAAAAAATATCATAAGATATTCTAATAATAAATTTAAAAAATATCCTCGTAGGTGTTATTATGAATGTTTTAGTTTCTTTTGAAATAAAGTTCAAGACGAATAGGGAAAGGTTAATAGGCATATTAAAGCACTTTGCATTTAAGCGAATTCAGGAAAATCTGTATTTTGGGGATATTGATTATGATGAGCTGTTTATGATGCAAACAGATATTATGGAGAATATAAGGGAATATGATAGCATTATCATGATTCCAATATGCAAATCATGCTATGAAAAAACAAATACCTTTGGTAGGAACTTAAGTTTTGTAGAAGATTTGTATAGGATTTTTTGAGGGATTTTAATGAAGATATTAATTGAAGGCTACAATAAGTCAATTCATAAGCGTGATAATCAGCTATTGATTAAGGAAAAGGATGATGAGCTTGAAAAGATCAATTTAAAAAGAATTGATGTCATAGAATCGTAATTCATCACAACAGTCGCTTTAAATCCAATATAATAACCTTTAGATGAAGAATAACTCCATTTGAGATTCAATTTTCTGAGATGTTCTTTGCTCTTTTTATTTCTGCGGAAATTGATATCCAAGTCCACTGGAATCGCATCGACAATGAAAGTCTTTTTTCCTCTCCTTTTGACCATATTTCTTGAGTTTAAGATTCTGTTTAATGATTTTATAAGTTTTTCAGAGTTTATTTCTGAAAAGATTTTATAAACTTGATCTGCAGTCAGAACTTCAGAAATATTAAGGAATTTGCAGAGTCTTCTATTGGATTTGAGTTCATTTAGGATGAATGGAATGTCAATTCCAAAGAACATGCTTATAAAAATGATTTTAAAAGCAAATATTGTTCTGTTTAGGTTTTTAAATCAATAGGATGCCAATATTTGTTTGGATTCTCTTGAATCCATAATTTTAAATATTTCTTTCAACAAAATATAATTTGGGTCTTTCTTATCTAAATTTAATCTATGCTTCAGTATTATCGCCAATAATATATTTATAAAGCATATTATTTAAATTTAACGATATTAAAGACCTATTTTTTTATATAACTAAAAATACATTTGTATTTTTAGAAATTAAACTTATTTTTTAGGAGAATGAATTAAAATAAGGAAAATTCGAGGGAATTTTCACATCAAAAAATTCAGGCCCCTAAATATTTTTTACACTTGAGTTTAATTTAGTTCATTAAACCAATGTTTTACGAAACTTTAATTAATTTTGAATTTGGAATATAATGGGTGAGTTTTTTTGTTTTTGTATTTGGAGTTTAATGGGTGAATTATTTTAATTAATAATTTGAATGCTTGATTATTTAACAGATTTCTTTATATGAATCGGGGGGCTAGTTATGTCACGTAATTTTAAATATCTTGATGATTTGATTCAAAGAAAGGATAAAAAAATAGTTTTGGATTTTGATATAGAATTAACTGAGGATGAGGAGCTTGAATATTGGGATGGAATTAAATTAGATAAAGATGTTCTTATTGATGGTAAAGGCCATAGGATTGATGCATGTGGGAAAGCAAGAATATTTGATTGTTCCGGCAAACATATCAGACTTAAAAACATAATATTGAAAAATGGAAAAGCAATAAATGGCGGGGCAATAAAGATTTCTAAGGACTCTAATTTGGAAATTATAGAATCCAAATTTATTTATAACATTGCAAATGGAACATGCAATGAAGGAAATGGCGGAGCAATATTCAATAAAGGAAATTTAAAACTATTGAAATCCACATTTGAGAATAATATGGCTAAAGGAGAGGGTGGAGCAATAAGAAATTACGGTAAGTTAAATATTGCAGAATCAATATTTAATAAAAACAAAGCAAAAAGAGGCGCCGCAATAATCAATCGTAATGATTTGACAATATCCAAAACCATATTTGATGATAACACTGCAGAATGGTATGGTGGAGCAATATTTCATAATTGGGGCCAAGCAAGCATTTTGGAATCTGAATTCATTAACAATTCAGTTACAGAAGATCATGGCAATGGTGGGGCCATATGCAATTGGATGCGATCTCAATTGAACGTAACCAAATCCTCTTTTAAGCAAAACATTTCAGGATCTGCTGGAGCAATTTACAATGCTAGTGATTGTAAGTTGAATATAAGCCAGTCTGCCTTTAAAGAAAATTCAGCTAGATATGCTGGTGCAATAGTTAATTATGGCAAGGCAAGCATTCAAAAATCCGTATTTGGGGCAAATAAATCAAATAAGTTTGAAGGTGGTGCAATCTTCAATTATTCTGAAGGGAACCTCATTATTTCACAATCTGTGTTTGAATCAAACATATCCGAAAGGGTTGGCGGAGCAATATATTCAGAAAATGATAATTCTTTAAAATTGAATAATTGTAAATTTAAACACAACAAGCCAGATAATTTTAATGTAGGTTCTAAATAATTTGAATTTGTTTATTTGTGCTTTTTTAGATGGGTTATTTGATTCTTTTTCTTTTTTTAAGTTTTTTTATTCTTTAGGGGAGTGTTTTTTGTCTGTTTTTTTTTAAGTTATTTTTTTAGGTTTTTGTTTCGTAAAACTAAGGTTTAATGAACTAAATTAAACTTCAATTATGCCTAAATTTTTATAATAATTTTTAATTACATTAAAGAATAGATATTAATATTGATAATGTAAATTATTATAGGTGATGAAATGGCTATGGATTTGACAGATATCGGAATTGAAGAAGGACAGAAATATGAAGGGATTTACACTACCATGAGCAAGGACGGCGTAAAAAATGCAGCGCCAATAGGAATTGTATGCAAAGGCAAGGACAAACTTGGATGCAGATTATTTGTCGGTACCAAAACCCTCAAAAACATTATGGAAACCCGGAAATATGTTGTAAATATTACTTTTGATCCTATAAATTTTGTAAATTCAACCATCGGAAACTTGGATATTGAAGAGTTTACAGATGATGAGGACATTGCAATATTGAAGAATGCAGAAGCATATGTCATTTGTGAGGTTACAGACATTAGAAAAATGGATCCGATTAAGGACCATGTAACATCAAATGGGGAAGCTTATATCGTAAGCAGTGATGTTGTCAAAATCGTCAAAAACCATCCCTGTGCAAAGGCCTTAAACAGGGGAGTATTCGCCCTTCTGGAATGCCTTACAAACTATACCAGACTTGACCTTGTAAGCAAGGAGCAGCAAGATTATTTCATCGGAAGGTTCAATGAAAACAATCGCATGATTAAGAGGGTTTCAGGACCTGATACAATAAAAGCCATGGAGATTCTTAAAAACAGCATGATAGAAAAGGGTTTTGATGTTGAATAGAACTTGAATTCCCATTTAATTCTAGTTGAGCGCATTGGCTGATGTGAAGCCAAATTATTTCAACTAATTCATCTTAATTGGACAAGGCTAGTTTTTATTCAAATAAAATAATAGATAATAAATAGTGTATGGTGTTTGGATATGGGTTCAAAAAATTTTCAATATCTTGATGAATTGATTCACAGCAGTGCAAAAGAGATTGTTTTGGATTCAGATATTGTATTAGGGTCTGATGAAGAATCTAAATATAATGATGGAATCAAACTGGATGTTGATGACTTAACTATTGATGGAAATGGGCATGTCATAGATGCCAAGGAAGGGCAGTGCAGATTGAAGAATCATGCAAAAAACGTCACATTTAGGAATATTTGCTTTAAAAATTTCAAATCAGAGTTTCTCATATCAAACCGGTCAGGTGATTTGATATTTGAGAATTGCAGATTCATTCACAATCAAGGTGCAATCCATAATTATTTTGGAAACATATGGATAAAAAATTGTTGTTTTTATAGAAATTACTTATCAAGATCATCTATAGGATTTTCAGTATGCATCTATAATGCAAAGGATTCCAATGCATTCGTTTGCGATTCCCGTTTTTATCAAAATGATGTGGACTATCCCCATTATGGGCTTATTTTAAATGATGGGCTTATTGAAGTCAAGAATTCCATATTTCAAGAGAATAAGGGTGAAGACTGTGAAATTTGTGTAATCTTTAACCGAAATGGGGAATTGGTTGTGGATAACTGCAAATTTAAAGACAATAAAAATGTATATTGCAGTTATGATTTTGCAGAATTGATAGTTTCCATTTTAAATGAGGCTGGAAAAGTTTGTTTAAGCAATTCCATTTTTGAAAATGAAAACAGGATCCTTGGTTCAATTAAGAATATGGGCATTTTCCATATAAGGGATTGCAAATTCGAAGATAGCCTTATAAAAAATAGTCAGTGGTATTCTGGCGTTTCCCGTCCTGATGAACTTGACTCTAGTCCATTTTTGGAAATTGAAAATTCAAGTTTCAGGAATAAGTATGATGAAGGGGTCATTGCAAACAGCGGACTTTGCAGAATAGGTTCATGCAATATTGATGGAAAATCCTATTTGGCCAATGATGATGTTCTATTCATTGATGAAAAGGAGTTTAAGCTATTAAAGGACAATATTATTAATTCTGGAGATATTGTTTTTGATTTTGATGTGGATGTTCCCATCTATGAGTCTTTTAAATGTCATGGCAAATCCAAGGGCTCAAATTCAGATGACGTGAGTGATTGTGATAAGGACAAGGGGGATGATGATTATTCTCCATTGGGTGCATTGTTTGGATAGTGCATATACTTTCAGGCATTTTCATACTTTAGCCTCTTAGTGAATTCTTATTTTATTGATAATTTATTTTTGTCAATTATTTTACTTATTTTTTTATAATTTTCAAGATTTTATTTATTCTAAGCTATTTTTTCACTATTTAAAATGATAATCCCTTTTTAATCAACTATTTCCTAGCAAAACATTTTTTAATCAGGTTTTTTGCGTTCTCATGACCGTAAAAAGCTTGGATAAAAATGGTCTATAGGAAAAGAGCATCATTGCCACATGCCTTGGTGCAGTTTAAGCATAAAATGCATTCTGTGCCGTTTTTCTTATTTTTATCATTGTTGCAAATATCAACATCCATGGGACAAACCCTATAACATTTATTGCAGATGATGCAATTTTCCCTTTTGTACTTTACCTTTAATAAGGAGTATCTTGCACCTATCTTTAAAAACACTGTGGTAGGGCAAATGTATTTGCAAAAAGCCCTATTATCCTTTAAAGCATATGCAAGGAGGATTCCGACTGTGTAGTAAATAATGTTTCCAGCTATAAACAGGTAAAACATCACTGTGCTTAAATTAGGCACATTCCTTATGAAAAGCAATCCCACCCCAATTAAGGAAATAATGAAAAGCACATATCTGATGAAACCGTAATCCTTTCTTTTATGGTCAAGGTTTTTGTTTGGAGCATTATAAGGTAAAAGGTCAAGAATCATTGCAGTCCAGCATGCATATCCGCACCATCCACGGCCAAAAAGGAAGGGTCCCAAGATTTTTGCAACGAGATAGTGAATCACTGCAGCTTCAAATACTCCTAAAAATAGATAATACCAGAATCCCTCTATCATCAGGTTCTCATGAGAGATTATTCCAAGATAAACTAACATATAAAGTCCTATGGCCAATTGAATAAAGTTTCTAGCGTATTTGGAATATTTGTTTTCTACATTGTACAAATAAAGACCAATTGATAGGCAAGACCCTATGTATGTGAAATTGAATAGGTAGAAAATATCATTTAATGCGATGAATAATATAATTGCTATTATTTCAAAAACTGCAAAAAATAGAATTATGGATGATTTTTTCATTAAAACAACCTCATATAATACTATAAAAAGTCATTATTTTAAATGTTTCGTAAAGTTTTCTGGACTTATTGGATGGATATCATTTCTTCCAACACTTAGTACTGTTCATTTTTCAAGTTATAATGATATCAATCGTTTCTCTCAAACATAACCTTATCATATACTGAATATCCAAGTTGAGAACTGAATTCATTTAGATATTCATGACTTATGGCACCAATGGCAAGATCATAAGGATCATTTTCTTTAAATGTACAATCTTTCAAGTTTATTCCCTTTAATATGTGATTGCCAATCTCATCAACATTAAAATATTCTGTGTTTGAAACGGACCTTGCCCCAATCTCTTGGGTAATAAATTTGAAGATTTTGTCTATTCCCTTTTCGGATGAATGCACTGCCCCTGAAAAATTGGAATTCCCTACTTTATTTTTGGATATTGCGGATTTTCTCATTAGCAGATTACCTTCAGAATTATATATGGCTCCACCTTCGGATGCTGCATAGTTATTCGATAAAGTGGATTCTGATATGTCCATATCACTATCTTCACTGTAAATAGCTCCTCCGAGGCCATATGAACCGATTCCACCGCCACCTGATCCGGTTACGCTATTTTCTGAAAGCATGGAATTCGTCATCTTTAAATCGGCATAGATATTATATATGGCGCCACCCTTCTTGTTTCCATCATTATCGCTCAATACGGATTTTGATAGCTTTAATTTCCCATGATAATTAAATATTGCTCCTCCATGGGATTTAGAGATATTGTGGGATATTTGGGATTCGCAAATGTTCAATTCACCACTATTGGATATTGCCCCACCATATTCTTCCGATGTGTTATTTAGGAATTTGCAGTTTTTCACGGTTAAATTTGCGCCCTTTGTAATTCGCAATACTCTTCCGTGGTTGTTTAACTTGTTGTCATAATTTTTATGGGATTTTCCGTTTTTGAACGTGATATTTTTTAGGGTGATGTTTTTTCCTGTTACTGTGAAAATGCGAGATTTTCCATCGCCGTCAATTGTTTTCCCATTTCCGTCTATGACCAAATCGTCAATGTCCAATTCGATTCCGCCTTCGTAATACTCCTTTTCATAATTTTCAAATAGTATGTCATCTTCCAGAAAAATTTCCTTTTCATTGCTTTTGTGAATTATTCTATCCAAATGTCCAAAATCAAATGTCTTTACTTTAGGAATCATCGAATTTTCAACTACAACTTCGCCATCCCCATCAATCTTATCGGATAAATTTGGAGGGGAGTTCTTGATGAGTATATGCCCCCAACTATCATTGAATATGGTTTTGTTTTCATCATTGATTTTTGGGTTTTTCAAAGTCAATTCGCCATCATTGTAAATGTTTTTTGCATCGCCATGGGAAAGGTTGTTTTCAAAAGTACCGTTTTCGACAATGCAATGCTCTCCATTATTATAGATCACTGCATCATCAACCTTATTTTCAATAAAATTAGTATTGAAAATGCTTAAATTGGAATCATTATCAATAATGTAATTTTTTGATATGTTATCCTTGAAATCGCTTCCGTAGATTTGCAATGAATCTTCATTATTTATAATGGCCTTTTGAGATTCATTGTTGGAGATTTTGCAGTTTATGATTTTAACGTTGTCTCTAAAATGAATGACATATTCGTCATCACAAGTGTTGGAGATTATTTTAGAATCGTATATGTTCAGCATTTTGCTTGAGCTTATTGCACCATATTCTTCAGCGCTGTTGTTTTCGAATACTGATTCTTTTATGTCACAGACACTGTCATAAAAGATAGGGGTGGGTGCAAGTGGATTAGGGCCACTATTGTCTAGTGCACCTGCTGATTTGGCTTTATTATCTGAAAATGTGCATTTTTCTATAGTGAAATCAACATTGCTAAGGTCTAGTGCACCTGCCTTTTCTGCAGAGTTTTTGTAAAATCTGGAATCGGACATATTTAATATTCCTCCATAAATGCATACTGCTCCTCCACTGTCGTTTGCAGCTGCATTATTGGAAAATGTGGAATCTTTAATATTCAGCTCACCATAGAAGCAGGCTACTGCACCTCCTCTACCATCGCTACGATTGTCTGTAAAGGATGACTTAAAAATATTTATGCTGCCATCATTAAGTATTATGGCTCCACCTTCTCCATAATCATTACCTGCCCTTGCAGACCCATTTTTAAAAGTAAGATTCTTGAGGGTTATGTTCTTGCCTGTCAGTTGAATATTCTTGCTTTCCCTTTTGCATCTATTGAATGGCCATTGCCGTCAATTACCAGATTGTCAACATTTAAAGGAATGCCTTCGAGATAGGCCTTCTCTTCATTATTTAATAATTCCAGTTTCAGTTCAATGTCACAGTCTAGTGAAATCTCCTTGGCTCGGCTGTGAATCAGTTTGTCAAGGAATTTGAAACCTTTGCTAGCATTGGATTCGAAATTGGTGTTTTCATTCGCTTTTTTCTTGAATTTATCAAATAATCCCATAAATTCACCCATTATTCCCATTAAAATTTTAAATATGTCCTTAGTCATCTGAAATTTCGCATGAATTTGACGAACTCCCAAACTTTTGTTAAACTAATGAATGCGATAATGCCTAAAGTCTAAAATATACTTAAAATTATATTTAAAGAGATATAAATAAATATAGTTTAGGTTTCGTAAAACTAAGGTTAATGAATTAATTAAACTTTGATAAATGAACTTAATTAAACTTAACCGATATTCGTTAAATGCATTATAAATTTAATTATCAATTTTATAATGATTTCCTCAAAAATTATAAAAATAATGATTTATAGATTATAAATAAACTTAAAATTTGCTGAAAGTTCTTGAGGCATGTCAAAAATATCAGAGGCACTATGCTAAAAATGGAAGATGATATCATGATTAGCAGTGAAGAAAAAGCAAAAATCAAAGAAGAGATAGTGGATAAGGTAAACTCATGTTTAGAGAAAAACGGCGAATCATTCAGGATGGATAAAGTGACTGTCCTAAATAAAAATGAATCAGTTAAATTCATGGGAACTTACAGGGTTTATGATAGAAGAAAATACGACTCTGTTTCTAGAGAGATTACCTCATTCTTAAATAAATATGAGGATGTTGAGATAAAATCTAAAAAAATCAGAGATAGCGGAATGAAATTCACATCAGTAAGCTTCAATTTTGAACTATAAAAGTTTCTTGTTTTATTTTGGCATTAGAAGATTGGCCAGAATTCCAAATCTTTTTTTATTTTTTAATAAATTCATATTCAGTAATCCTTATATCTGGGCATCATCAATAATATTTTTCGCTGATTTAACACTACTTTTATTTTAATTATTCTAACTATTAGGATATGTATGTCTTCTTGTGTTATATTTAAAATTATTAATTGAGAAATCAATTAAATTTAATATTTTTTCCAACCTCTTTTTTTATATTCAAATTTAACAATATTGTTATGATTATCTTTACAATGGGGGCATTTAGATTGCAGGTAAGAATCAGTTGAATTTAAAAAGATATCTAAGATAAAAAAGCAAAATAATAATAAGATATTATTATAATAATAAGCTATTCTAAAAAATATAAGATATTTTAGAAATAATAAGATATTTTAAAAAAAGAGTTTTTTTTTTTTTAATTGTGGAATGAGAGTTCAGTTTACAAACTCCCTATCCTAAAAAAAGTAGAGACAAGGGGATTCGAACCCCTGAAGAACTAATCAACAGATCTTGAGTCTGCCGCGTTTGACCGCTTCGCTATGTCTCTAAATAATGCTTTTTTAAGTGAAATCACTCAATTGATTTTAAGTATGGTGAATTGGATAAGTGATTCCTATTTAATATTTGTTTTCATAGTATATAAAATTTCATGAAGTTTGCCATTGAAACTGCTTTGTTGACTTTATTTATTATATGAATTAATCTGAATTTTCATAGTTTCGTAAAGTGCTGCTTTAATGAACTTAATTAATTCATATTCATTTCAATTGACGGCCATCACGATAAGCGTTTCCAACCTTTTCTCCAATTGACAAATAGATTTTGCTCATCCAATCAAATGCAAGAGGATGGAATTTGTCAAAGGACACCTTGCCGTCATCGCCAAGAATTTCCTCATCCAGACTTACATTGACAATTTCTCCAATCAGCCTCCAATTTGCCTCATCATAGCTTTTCACTTTGCACTCCACTGCAAAAGGCAATTCATCTATAATGGGTGCATCGACAAATTCTGATTTTGTTGCATGGAATCCTGATTTTTCAAATTTGTCCTTTACCTTTTCTCCAGGGGTTATTCCAAGAAAATCGCATGCAACCACATTTTCAACATCAGCCATGCTCACGACGAAGGAATCCCTTAAAAGAATTCCCTTTAGGGTATTCCTTTGTGATGCTATGGTGATTGAAATTTCTTTTTCATTGCTTATTCCATCTCACACTGCCAACATTGCACATGGCTTTTCCTCTTCATCATAAGATGAGACAATTAGCACGGGCATTGGCATTATATATGGTTTTGCTCCAATATTTATTCTTGACATATTTTACTTCATAGATTTTGGTTATTATGTAAAATTCTATTCAAACTAAAATATAAACTTATTTAAAGGATTAATGAACTAAAGACAGGGCATATAAATATTTTTTAAGGGAAAATAATAAATATCTTTAAGTGTTTAAAATAGTTAAATAAGCATTTTATGAAACTTCATTAAGGGGGTATAATGATTAAGATAATATATAAAAAAATAAATACTATATAATGAAGATAGAATTAAACAATAGAGTGAATGGTGGAAATTCATGATAGGTGACGATGACTTTTTCATGCAGAATGCAGACTATCACTATGGTGCCAGCGATTCGGAAAAGATGTATGGAAGAGGATACGATGGTTCTTCAAGTTATATTCCAGGATATGTGCCAGGCAGCTATGGATCTGCATCCAGTAAGGAAAGTTCTGAAGACGATGGCACTGGAAAATATTGCCTTGCAGTAATTCTGATAATTCTTGCAATAATTGTTATGGCAAATGTCGTTGTGCCTGCAGTTACTGATGCGATGTCCAATTCAGTAGCAGTGGATGATTTGAAGATCACCAGATACATTTATTCAACCCAGTATGAATCAAAGGTTTCTACAGATGTGGGCTATGAGATCACATACAATGAGAAAAGCTTTGGAACTCATGCCGTAAATGTCATCTTCTACTCAAAGAATGGGGAAGTGCTGTATAATGACAGCAACTATTTGGGAACTTGCTATCTTGGAGATGTGCCATACATAGTGTATTTTGATGAAAAAGCGGATTATGCAATATTTGAAGTATACAAGACCCATTTGGATTCCGGCAAGTGCATATACCGGGAAAGAGTGGATGTTGACAATGCTAATGTTAAAAAGGAGTTCATTGACTATGACACATTGTACAATTAGCAAGCTATTGATTCAAAATTGGGGAAATGAACAACCTTATTCAAGAGTCCATTCTCCTTGTGGTGATGAAAAAACTGATTAGGAAATAATAAAATTAACCAAAGCAGCATTGCATTGATTCTAAATAAGAAGCCCATGCATTGACTAAAAACAAAAGGATTCATAAAGAAAATACTTATAGAGGCAAATCATGAAATTGAATAACTTTAAGAAGTTTAATATATGCTTATCAATACTGATAATAATTGATTTGGTCCTGATAAGCTTTACATTAATTTCAAGGGTTCCAATCAACATTTATTATGGGATAATTGTCTTTGACACTATTGTATGTATTGTCCTTTGGAATGATTTCTTCACAAGATTGTCCCAATCAAACAATAAAAAGCGATTCATTTTAAAGAACTGGCTTGAAATAATGGCTGCCATCCCTTTTGATTTGATTATGATGCCCTTTGCATTGAATGCATATAATCTAAGGTTGCTTAAAATCTTAAGATTCATCAAGATCATGGCCCTTTTCTCACAATTTTTAGAGACCATTGATGTCTTCTTGAAAAAGACACATCTGGATGAGGTATTTGGCGTGACACTTCTTGTAGTTCTTGCTTCCACACTTGGACTATACCTGTTCGATTCAAGCATAAACAGTTTGTTTGATAGCTTATGGTTTGTCTTATCAACCATTACAACCGTCGGGTATGGTGATGTCATGCCTCAAACAGCCATAGGAAAGACAATAGGCCTAATCACCCTTATTATAGGGGTCTTATTATTCAGTGCAGTAACAGGGGCTATGGCAACTTACTTTGCAGGAAGGCTATTTGCAAATCCTGACTTCAACATTACAAAAAACGATGACAACATTGAAATCCTAAAGGAGGATTTGAGTTTCAACAAGGAAAATTTAAATTCAGTTCACAAAAAAGTAAATATGATAGATGATGATCTCAATCACCTTAAAAAAGAATTGGAAGAAATGAAAGAGTTGAATAAGGAATTAAGAGAAGAAATAAGATCATTGAATGAGAATCTAAAAAAATAAATTAAAAAAAGCTGAATAAAAATTTGAATAAAATTAATAAGCAGACTGTTTGATAAATAAAGTCATAAGGTTGGGTTTCGCAAAACTTAAAATTTATGCATGAAGTTCTTTTGGGATTCAAAAAATAGGATGTAATAAATAATATAAATGGAAGAGGATATCATGATTAGTAGCGAAGAAAAAGCAAAAATCAAAGAAGAGATAGTGGATAAGGTAAACTCATGTTTAG
>JAUNXF010000121.1 GCA_030539935.1 Methanobrevibacter sp. | reverse complement strand
AGAAGATATAATAAAAGATGTGTTAGAGACGAAGACTTTGAAGAAGAGCCTGAATACTATTCATTCAGCGACAATTATGACTATGGCGATGTAGACTACGAACAGGATAATGAATAAAAAAAGTATTTTTTATCTTATCAATCTACATTATCCATTTACTATTTTTACTTTTTTTATTTTATTTCAATTAAATAATTTTTATGATTAATTAAATCAAAACAATTTAACCAACTATTAAAATTATCAACCCTATTTTTAATTAAAATTCATTCAAAAACAATGCAATTTTCCATAACACTTAACACTAACTGATTTACAGGATTATTCAAATCAAGAAAATCATCAAAGTCTCCCATGTCTGTGAATTCATCAAAGGATGGCGGTGTGTGACATCCAGCTCCACCATGTATTCCCCATCTGTAGACATACTCTCCATCCACCTTCCTTATATTGATTCCATAATTGCAGGTCATATCAAATCCCAGCTCATCGATTGAGTGATGCCTTAGGAAAACATCATCCTTCGCTGATTTGATGATGAAATGTTCAATATGATCATCCTCTTCCACATCATAATTGTATCCTTCCATCCTATATTCAAAGACCTCATCCCCTTGGGATGGCTCCCCATCACATACATATGCAAGAGTGATATAGATTCCGTTTCCCTCTTCGAGATGATCCATCACCCTTTTGTAGTAGGCCTCATCCACATTGTCCTCATAGTCTGTGAACTCCATTCCCATAAGTTCCGGAAAGGTTCTTTTTGTGAGATCCATTGCATCCAGGGGAACGCAATATAGATGCATAAGTCCAAAGTCACTTGCCCTCTGGCTTTTTTCAATTGTCTTTCTTATGTTGATTTTCTTTCCGTTTACACTATTTATTATTCTCAATGCATTCTCTTTTGTAAATAGGTTTTCCATACATATCACCTTTTACATTTAATAGGGATTTGTTTTATATAAAGATTTTCCATATATGGTAAACTATTCATAAATTTTAAAGGATTTTTAACACTCTAATTTTAATATTACAATCAAATTGTAATTTATAAGTCAAATGGAACTGTAATATTTATATATTATGAAAATAAATAGATTATCAAGCTTTAAGTTATGATATGATTATTTATGAGGGGATGATGTGATGTCAATTAAGTCTAGAGATAAAAAAAGTGAACGAATAATGGAAAAAACTCATTCAATCAATTTAGACAATCTAAAAAACATTTCCAATGACTATATTCTACTTAATGAAACTGAAATATATGAATTCATAAAGGACATGGATGACTTTGTTGGCCTAATCAATGACAGCCTAAGGATATTCAAAAAGTATTTTCCAAATGCAAAATATTATTTGGCATTGGAAGAGGATTGTGAATGCTCCGATTTGGATGACATAGTTGCTTATATAGTCAACAAGGATGGAAGCTTTGATGAGAATTATGAAACTGGAGAATTCCTATTTAAGGATTTGCTTAAGCTAAAAACTATTTATCCTGATGCATGGCTGAAATTTGGCTATATTGTGGAGGATGATGATGAATATTATGAGCTGTGGAGAAAGGGCATTATTGATAATTATTGATTGTTTAATGGGGGTGATTTAATGAATGAATTGAAAATATTAATTCATCACATTTCACTACCTATATAAATAAAGATGAATAAATATCTCTTATAGATAACAATTAGTCCCTACGTGATATCATGCTTAAATCAATCAAAATCAAGAACTTCCGCTCATTGAAGGACTTTGAGATGGAATTTAACAAAGGCCTCAATGTGATAATCGGTGAAAACGATGCAGGAAAGACATCCCTTATAGACTCACTTAAGATACTCTTCTCCAAAAAGAGAATAGACATAAACGATTTCAATGAATTGGAAAATCCTGTAACAATATTGTTGGAGGATGATGACTATAGCTACTATCTGGAATCAAAGTTCAGTGAGGATTCGCTAGAGAACAGCTACAGCATCAAGCCATCCCTTGAAAAGGGTGAGGAAATCAAGGAGGAATTGAATAGTGATGAATTTACTAATCTGGAGGAATCATTTCAAAAGGAAATCCTCAAGAGATACTCCTCAATATTCAATGTGACATACAGGTCCAATTCCAGAGTCGAGACCTTAAGGGAAAACATATTGGCTGAGATAGAAAAGGATGACTTCATCCCTGCCAAATCATTGAGCTATCCAATAAGCTTCTTGGGAAGCCGTGAATTTGAAAACATTGACAGCTTCTTTGAAAACACCTTCTTCAAGGAGCTTAAGGAAGACATTTGGGACTATAGGATAGATGGCAAATCCATCGGCCAGCACATTGATGATTATATTGATGACTTCAAGAGGGAGCAATTGGAGAATGAGAATGCACAGGAGCTTAATGCCCAGCTTAAGGAGTTCCTTCCTGACTTCAAGGAGATCAATCCTATTGTGACAAGCGAACCTAAACTCAATCTAAAGATCAATGTAGAACTATTGAACACCAATAATCAGCAAATGCTCCTTGAAAAGATGGGAGACGGTACAAACAGGCGTACCACACTTGCTATTTTCAAGCATAAAAAGGACAAGAATGACCTTGTATATGTATTCGATGAGGTGGAGACTCACCTTCATATCAAGGCCCAATTGGATGTTCTCCGTTTGCTTAAGGACTTGTCTAAGGAAGGAAAGCAGATTATAATAACCACACACTCTCCATTTTTAATAAATCAGGTCAACTTGGATGAGATCAAGCTGATTTGCCTTGACAGGGACAGGGGTTCCCAGATATTCACATTGGAAAGCAGCAGTGAAACCCAGCTTACTTTGGCAAATCTTGGGATAATGAACATAGACCTCTTCTTTACAAGCAAGCTCCTTATAGTTGAGGGGGAATCTGAGCTTAAGTTCGTGCCTATGATGTATGAGAAGATATACGGCTACCCAATCACCCACAATTTCATAAAGATAGTCAAGGCAGACGGCATAAAGGACATTCCTAACTTCATCAGAATAATCAAGAAGTCCTTCTCCAAGACAGACATCTTTGTTCTAATGGACAATGATGCAGACAGCGAGACAAAGGACAAGATAAACAATCTGATTAGAAATGATCTCATTCACAATTCAAACATATTTGTAATAGGACAGAAAGAATTTGAGGACACCTTCCCAGATGAGATACTTGCCAAGGCCTTGGCTAAATACATGTCTGACGAGATTGGCTTTGAAGTCAGTGTGGGACTTGGAGAGATACAATGGATAAGGAATTCTGAGAAGTTTTCAAGGTCATTGGGAGACATCTTTGAAAGCAGAACCTATAAGAACTTCAGTAAGCCTGCCTTTGCCCAATACTTGGCAATATTTGCTGAAAAGGAGGACATTGATGAAAAGTTCATTAAGTTGTTTGGACTGATTTCAGATTAATTTATCTTTACTTTTTTATTTTTTTTATTAGTATTTTTTAACTGTTTTTACTTTTTTCTCTTTTTTAGCAGGGATTTATAACTGTTTATTAATTTTTATTATAATTTAACAGCTTGATTTAATAATTGATTTTTATTCAATTTTTAATTTTTATTAT
>JAUNXF010000044.1 GCA_030539935.1 Methanobrevibacter sp. | reverse complement strand
TCCGCTATTTAGACACCATCTATTGACATCCACTATTTTAGACATTAGCAAAATAACTAAAAAATTCATCCCCATCTTTTTATTTAATAATGTAATAAAAATAATAATTAATAAATTCCTTTAAAAGATTAGAAAATTTAATAAATTATCATAATAAATTATTAGTTTCTTTACATATTTAATATAATCCTTTTTTAAAAAGGAAAAATTTCATTTTCATTATTTTTTCAATGAAATTTTAAGATTCAATGAATAGGGGATGGAAAGTTTTCCAACCCCTTAAAGGAAAATTAAAAAAATGAGTTTTCAAAACTTTTGTTGATTTGAATATTCTTAAATTTAAAGATTTTTAATAAAAAATACTAAACTTTATAATAAAATAAATATAAAATATATAAATTGATATATTGTTATATTATGTAAAAATTATGTAAAAAGATCATGTTAATATATTATGCAAGCATATTATGTGAAATATATGCAGAATTATGTGAATATATTAATGCAGATATTATGTAGAATATAATTTATTTAAGGCAATTAAGAACATAGATTTTATATTTGATAGTTTTAAATAGGGATTGTTATGATAACCGTTTATGTTAAAAGATTCAATAGGGAAACTGACAGCGAACCTCATATTGAATCTTATGAAATTGAAGAATTTCCAGGAATGAAAGTACTGGATGCATTGGAAGAGATCAATAGAAAATATAATGCAGACATCAGCTTTAGAAGTTCATGCAAAGCAGGCCAATGCGGTTCATGCGGGGTTAAGATTAATGGAAATGGCGCACTTGCATGCAAGGCGGAAATCAAGGACAATAGACTAATTGAGCCATTGGATTTCCCAGTCATCAAGGATTTGGTAGTGGATAGAAGTTCAGCAGATGCCAAAATCAAGGAATTGCAATTAAGCTTAAGCTGTGATGATGAAACATCCCATGAAAAACTTAAGCCTGAAGACATTAAAGACAGCAAAAAGGTTAGAAGCTGTATTGAATGTTATACTTGCCTGTCCACTTGCCCTGTTGTCAAGCACTTTAAGGAAGACTTCCTGGGACCTTACTATCTAAGATACATCTCCAAGTTTGACTTTGACCCAAGAGATGAATATGACAGATTGACAGAGGCCCTTGACAGCGGAATGTATGCATGTACAAGCTGTGGAAAATGCGGTTCAATCTGCCCTAAAAACATTAACAGCTTTGGAGATGCAATAGAAAAGCTAAGGGCTATGGCATATGCAAGGAACCTCGGACCACTTGATGCCCATAAAGTATTTAAGGACAATGTGGTGGCAACTGGAAGAAGTGTAAGTGAACCTGAAGATCCATTTATCGAAACCGTCCATAAAAAATGGGAAGAGGAAGGAAAGTATTACACTGATGAAAATGAGAATAAGGAAAAAGTCGCATTATTCACCGGTTGTATGGTAGATTATAGGGCTCAAGAAGTGGGATACGCATTGCTCGATGTATTGAAAGCAAACAACATCGAAATAGACATTCCTAAAGGCCAAGTTTGCTGTGGATCTCCACTTTTAAGAACCGGACAGGTTGATGTGGTTCAAGAGCTTGTTGACAAGAACAATGAAATCTTTAAGGATTACGATAAGGTCATTACCATCTGTGCAGGCTGTGGAGCCACACTTAAGAATGACCATCCTAAATATGGATCCAATCTTAATGTGCAGGACATCAGTGAATTCCTTGTGGATAAACTTGATGCAAGCAAAATGAAGCCAGTGAATACTAAAGTAACTTGGCATGACCCTTGCCACTTAGCAAGAGGCCAAAACATAAAAGATGAACCAAGAAAAATCATTGAGATGATTCCTGGAGTTGAATTTGAAGAACTTGAACTTCCATGCCAATGCTGTGGAGCTGGAGGGGGAATCAAGTCAGGAAAACCTGAAATTGCTTTGAAACTTGCAAAGGACAAGGCGGAAATGGTAAGGGTAACTGGTGCAGATTATGTCACTACAATCTGTCCATTCTGTCAAATAAACTTGCAAGACGGTTTGAATGCAATAGGTTTGGAAAATGTGAAAACCTTAAATCTTATTCAATTGCTTAAAATGGCTTATGACTAAATCAATTAACTAAAAATCTTATTCAATTGCTTAAAATGGCTTATGACGAATAGTTCAATATCTATTCACCTCTTTGAGCTGTGGCCATAATCATATAAAAAAACAGAACTTGAAATCCCAGGGATAACATGAAATATAAAGACAAAAGAAAAGAAGAGGCAACTAGAGGAAAAGTTAAGGAAATTGTTGAAGATGAGGAAACCAAACGCCTTAAAGAAAACATCTATGTTGTTTTTGTTGAATGTGAATCCCCTGGAAATGTTGGTTTTTTGGCAAGGACCATGGGAAACTTCGGATTGAAAAAGCTTGTTCTCATAAATCCATGCACCCTTAAGGATGAAGCCTATTATCAGGCGATGCATGCAAGGGAAACCGTCGAAAATGCAGAAATATATGATACTGTTGAAGAGTTTGTTGAGGATAAGCAAATTGACTTTATAGTTGGTTCCACTGGAATGCCTGGAGGAAGCTATAACCTATCAAGAATCCCAATAAAACCTGAAGAACTTGCCAAATCAATGAATTACAACGATAAGATTGCCATTCTCTTTGGAAGGGAAGGAAATGGATTGACTAATGCGGAAATGGAAATGTGCGACATAACTGTAAGCATTCCAACTGACCCAAGTTATCCTATAATGAATATCTCACATGCCGCTGCAGTTATCCTCTATGAAATCTTCAAGAATAGAAATCATTTCCCTGTTGAAGGATTGGAGGAAAGCACTGCAGTTGAGAAGGAATATTTGATCAAGGATATGGAAAAACTCATTGACAGCTTACCAATTCCTGACCATAAAAAAAGAAATGGATTGAAAGTATTTAAAAACATAATTAACAGGGCATTTATTACAGGAAGAGAAGCGCATACGTTTAAAGGCATTTTAAGACGCCTGAATAATAAAATTGAAGAGGAATAATATTATTGATAGAAAATATTCTCTTCAGACAATCATCAAATATTTTAAATATGATTAAGTAGAATATTTTAATGGATAAGAACATTTAAAAAAAATAGAATAAAGAGACTAAACCATGAAGGATGAAGAAAGACGAAAAGGATATTATGAAGATGTGACAACATTTTTAGTTAAACACACTTTCCATACAAGATTTTTCCTATCAAGATTAACTAAAAAATCCAAAATAGCCAAAAAAATCATTGATAGGCTCCTTTTCCAAGATGATGAAGTATTTGTCCTTCCAAATAAGAATACCATCAATAAGACTAAAAAAGACACAATAACTGCAAATATTGAAATTAACCAAAGCTTTGAAAAGGATGATTCTGAGTTTGTTCCAAGCGAAATCATCAAGGAAGTGATAAAGGAAGCCAGTGATATCGTAATCATGCACAAATGTCTTTGCAGAAGTTCTGCAGATTGCAAGGATTATCCTCATGACTTCGGCTGTATCTTCATAGGTCCTGCATCCAAAAGAATAGCTTCCAAATACGGCAGAACCGCAACCGTTGAAGAGGCCTTGGCACATGTTGACAAGGCAGATGAATTGGGATTAAGCCATGTTATCGGCAGAAATAAAATCGACAGTGTTTGGATGAATGTAAGGCCAAAAGAGGAATTATTGACAATATGCCATTGCTGTCCTTGCTGTTGCTTATGGAAGGTGCTTCCAGATTTGGATGATGACATAAGCAATAAGGTTAAGAGACTTGAAGATGTTGAAGTGCATACCATCAATGACAATTGTAAGATGTGCAAAAAATGCTTAGGAGACAATGTCTGCTTTGGTAATGCAATCAGCATTGAGGGCAATCAAATAAAGATAGACCAAGACAAATGTGTTGGCTGCGGACACTGTGTCCAAGTATGTAAATTTGATGCAATTGAATTGAATTATACTCAAAAATCCGTAGATTCAGTATTGAATAGAATTAGAGAATTAGTTGATTATAAAAAACAATAATCAGCTAAACTTTTACTTTTTTTTAAAAATTATAAAAAAAGATTAACAATAACTCTTACTATTTTTTAAAAATTATAAAAAAAGAAAAACAATAAACACTTACTATTTTTTAAAAATTTTTCTAATTGAAATTTGTTAAACAATTAAAAAAAAAAAAAAAAAAAAGATGAAAAAAATCATCTTATTAATTTTGGGCCTCCCATTTTACCTGCCTTCAATAAGGTGCAGGCAGATGTGACGGTACCTGTTTCAATATAACTGATCTTATGATCTGACATATATTTGGCAGGGTTCTTCAAAGCAAATCCGTAATTGGCATCCCATGCCCTACCTACTGGCTTTTTAAGACTTGCAGAGGCACCATATGGTTTGGAATACCATAATCCTAAGACATGAGCCCCCTTATAATTCCTGACAAAATTGCCGTCACCTACTGATAGGTCGCCAGCCCACTCTTCAATACATCCAACATCAACACCGCCGAAACAGCAAAGAAGAACAGAATTCTTGCCAGTGCATCCATACCTGTATGCCTTATTATGAATGTCAGGACCTATTCCAACAATAAGTGCCTGATAACCTTTTGAATTAAGGGCCTTCTTCAAGCTTTTAAGCATTTTCAAATCAGCCCTTTTACCGGCTATATTGTCAGTAGTCAAATAAAAAGTATATTTGCTGGAGTTTGAAACCTTCACATATTCTGCATTTGTAAATAAGGAATAATTAGGCAATTTCTTATTTTCACCATAAAACTTTAATATTCCGGCGAATGAAGCAGTGTATACTTTGTACGGAACCTTATAGAAGGAATATTTGATATATGAAGGGTCTTTATGATTCAATGTTGACCCTACTGCTTTTTTCGCAATCTTAAGGTAATTTTCCTTATATACTGTATCATAAATTTCACCAGATGACTTTGATGGTGCAAGAGCTGCAATTAATATAATATCATCCTTATTTTTACTAGGAATACGATTTATCGCCACAGCCATCAAATAAGAGACTTGTGCACTTGTAAAAGTATAATTTTTGTACTTTATTTTAGATGGCAAAGACCTGTTTTCAAAAATATACTTATTCAACAGCTCTGAAACTTTCACCACATCATTAAACTTGACTTTAACCTTATTTACATGAAGTGCTGATTTTACAGATTTTGCAGCATATGAATTGCTTCCTGCAAACTTAACCACCACATGATAGGTATAAGCGGAATTAATTCTTAAAGTTGCAACACCATTAGAATTTGTCTTTACCTTAAAAACTTTTTTTATAGAGCTTAAATTGACTGATATCACCTTCTTATTTAAAGGCCTGCCATCAATATCAGTTAATTTGATCCTAAATATTCCATATTGGGAAGAGTTGAATCTTATTTCAGGAGCATCCAAAATGACAGGGCTTTTAGCTATGATGACCTGAGACCTGTTTAAGGCAACACAAAATGAATTTGTAGCCTTAAACTTTACAGTGCAGTTAAATTTCCCTACCTTCCTATCAAATTTTAATTTGCAAGTTCCATTTTCATCTGTAGTTAATTTGTAAGTCTTTTTGCCGACAGTGACAAAAATAGGCTTATTGACAAGGGCCTTATTGTAGACATCCCTTAAAGAAATCTTGAGATAGGTATTTCTTGTCACGTATGACTTGACTATAGGGACTGTCAGAATGGTCTTCATCTTAGTGATGACCGCTTTGGAACTTAAAGAAGAGGCGGAATAATTCTCATCACCCTCAAACCTAACTGAAAATGTAAAATTGCCTATTTCAGTTGGAATCCTAATTTTCGCAAAACCCTTGCTGTTAGTGCTTGCATTATAGCTTATTCCAGAAAGAACAAGAGAAATTCTTTTATTTGCTAAAGCAAGGCCGTTAGAGTCAACTAAAGTTATATTCACATATGTTGAATAACTTAAATAAGCTCTGACGGAAGGCACAATAAGTTTAGATTTCGCTTTAGTGATTGTGATTTTGGTGTTTAGATTTGAAGGGGCATAAATCTCATCACCTTCAAAAGAAACAAGAACATCATATGTGCCAACAGCACCGGAATACCTGAAAACAGCCAAACCATCATCATCTGTAGTCAAATTAGCCTCATCATCATTGATTCTAACTGATACATTCCTATTGGATAGTCCCACTCCATTCTCATCAGTCAAATTAATGTTTAGTTCACCTTCAGATGAATAGTCAAAAGTAATTGGATCAGCACTGATTGCTGTTGGATTGCGATTTTCCTCTTCTTCCACCTCTTCATAATAGGCTGGAGAAGAGTCATCATTCTCATCGCCAACAGTCACATCATTGCTTATGATCTCTTTATTTGCCCCATTGTCAGCGATATCCCCATTTTCATAGGACAAATCAACAGAGGACAGGCTTTTGGAATCATCTAAATTAAAGTCATTTGAATAAACTGAATTAAAGTCTGCATCACTTGCACTGACAGATTGAACTGCCAAAATCAATAATAAGACAAAAAGTGATGCATAAAAAATCTTTTTAAGCATATTATCACGAATCTTTTAAACATATTATATTTCTCTATCTTAAATATAAAATGATTTGCTATTTTAATTTCATAATATTCGAACAAATAAGAACCTTATTCCCCTAATCTACTAGCCACATGCCAATTAAATCACAAATCACAAATCAAATCATCAAGAATAATCCCATAATCTAAATCAAACCCTAAAAAATCAGACCATAATGAAAGCCATCAAATCATTTCTTACAAAACTTATAATAATAATTAAAAAGATATACTATAATGTTAAATCAATGATAATTAATTTTAATCCAACTTAATAATTAAGAAAAATTAAAGATATCATAATTATGGAGATATATTCATGAATCATGAAAAAATGTTTAATATAGCACGTAAAAGAGGTTTCTTATGGCCATCTTTTGAAATCTATTCTGGAGTGTCTGGATTTACCGATTATGGACCTCTTGGAGCAAGTTTAAAAAACAACATAATGCAGAAGTGGAGAAAGCAATACATTGCAGGAGAAGGTTTCCACGAAATAGAAGGACCTACTGTAATGCCTAAAGAGGTGTTGAAAGCATCCGGACACGTTGATAACTTCACAGATCCAATGACCAAATGTCTCTCCTGCGGAGAAGTGTTTAGGGCAGACCATATCATAGAAGAAGCCATCGGCGAAGATGTGGAAAGTTTGGAAAACGAGGAAATGGATGCAATTGTTAAGGAAAACAATATTAAATGTCCAAGCTGCGGCGGAGATTTGGCAAATATTTGGAACTACAACCTAATGTTTAAGACTGAAATCGGAGCAAAAGGGGATAAAGTAGGTTACATGAGACCTGAAACCGCTCAAGGAATCTTCATCCTATTCAAGCGTTTATCCAGATTCTTTAAAAATAAGCTCCCATTTGGTGCCGTGCAATTGGGTAAGGCCTACAGGAATGAAATCTCCCCAAGGCAAGGAGTGATTCGTCTTAGGGAATTTACACAAGCTGAAGCGGAAATATTCCTGGACCCTAAAGATAAGACCCACCCGAAATTCAGCCAAATAGCTGATGAAATATTATACCTATCATCTCAAGACGTTCAGATGAATGAAAAGGAAACCTTAGAGATTACTGCACAAGAGGCCTTGGACCAAGGCGTTGTATCATCTGAAACATTAATCTATCAATTATACCTTGCAAGAAAATTCCTGAAAGAACTTGGAATTCCAGATGAGGTTCTTAGGTTCAGACAACATTTGCCGGGAGAAATGGCCCACTACGCCCTTGACTGTTGGGATGTGGAATGCTTGACCGACCAATATGGCTGGGTTGAAATCATCGGTATTGCAGATAGGGGAGACTATGACCTCACTGCACATACAAAGTTCAGTAACGAAGAATTAAGCATTTACATGGAATACGATGAACCTAAACTCGTATCCAAGACCATCGTAAAGCCTAACTTAAAGTTATTTGGACCTGCATTCAAAGGGGATTCACCAAAAATCAAGACTTACATAGAAAGTCTTGGTGACAATGAGGTCATTGCACTTAAGGAAACCATTGAAAGTGAAGGAAAGTTCATCCTCGAGCTGGACAGCACATTTGAAATACTCAAAGAGCATTTGATCTTTGAAGATGTTGAAGAGGAAGTTAAAGGTGAAAGAATCATCCCTCACGTAATCGAGCCTTCATTCGGTATTGACCGCATTCTTTACTGCACCCTATTGCATTCATTTAAAACCGAAGAGGATGGTTTTGAAAAGGAATACTTTAAGTTTTCAAAGGAGATTGCTCCAATCCAAGTAAGTGTCTTCCCATTGATGAATAAGGAAGGTCTCGGTGAAATAGCTACAGACATTACCCACAGCTTACGTGAAGCCGGTTTTACTGTAGACAATGACACTTCCGGAACCATCGGAAAAAGATATGCTCGTGCTGACGAAGTAGGTGTTCCTATAGCCATTACAGTTGACTTTGATACTAAAGAGGACAATACTGTAACAATAAGGGATAGAGACACTGAAGAACAGGAAAGAGTAAAGATAGAAGACTTGAAAGAAGTCATTGAAGAAAAGCTTCAACAATAAGAACCTATTGTAGAACTCTTTAACAATAAGAACTTATTGTAGAAACCCCTCAACAATAGAAATCCAAAAGAAGATATTGAAGAAAAAGCTTCAAAATAAAAAGATTTGAAAAAAAACTTCAATTATCTTTTTTTAATTTTTCCAATCTACCCCTCCCTTGAAACATCACCCCCCTAATTTTTTAAAGTACCTTTATGGATTTTTCCACATATCTCTTAAACAGGAAATTGGCCCAAACAATTCCATCAAGCGTTTCATTGAAGATGCAGCAGGAATTATCGAAAAGGCCATCTATAAAAAATAAGTTCAGGGCCATGCCATTATCACAGGCAGTAAGGAATAACTTCAAGTCATCATCCACTCTCCTTATGGAAACTTTCCCACTTTTTGAATAATCCACAAATCTTTCATAATACTTTGATTCCTTTAAAGAGGATAAGACCCTTGAATTAGTTATCAAAACCAAATTATTCCCTTTTTCTAAATTTTCTAAAATTATATCCAAATATTCATCAAGAAATATTGGCAGGATTATTTTCATATCCTTGGAGGTGCTTAATAAATGAAGATACTTCATTAGGCTTTTGGACAAATTATGCTCATCAGACTCTACAAAAACGGAATCCTTCAGCAGATATGCATTTTTAAAAGACTCCTTCGGAATTGATTCGATTGAATGGTTCAGCCAAAAATCCTTATTGGATTGGAAAATATACAAATCCTCATAAAGTTTCTTTAAACTTTCAGAACAAAGAACTCCTTTAGAAGTCAATGAATAATACTTGAAATTCTTCTTAATTAAATTTACGCTTTCCAACTCCTTTAAACCATGCAATATTGAAGCAGAGGGCTTGTCCAAATCCCTTCTAAAGCCATTTAAATCATAATAGGATTCAGATAAAAGCAAAAGTAGCTTAGGCCTAATCTTAGAAGCCAATAAAAATCGAACAGCTAAAAAATCACCATATTTCTTAGAATAATCCTCATCATCAAAAAACATCAAATCACCGCATAATAGAAACTATAAAAATATATCATAGATAAAAAATCAAAATGCCCCCATCAAAAGGTCACATACTCCTACTAAAAAATCAGTCAGATTTAAATGATGTTCCCCCTTCATCATATGACTTAAAAAGATTCAATCCCCATAAGATCGCTTTTTCCTTATCAGATAACAGCAGCCTATTTTGATCGTAAGTTCCATCACTCTTGAACAATCCGATTGAAACAAACTTATTTGAAATGGCCAGAGCAATCTTAATGTCCTCATCCAAATATTTCAAGGAGAAGTTTCCTTCAGTCAATCCCTTTCTAACAACATCCTTTCCAATATCCTTTACAAAAGCTGTCAAAAGACTTTCTGAAACAATCAATTCCACTTTAACCCCCTTCAAGATCAGCCGTCTGATTAGCTTAGGGTATTCCGGATGCATATAAGGGAAAATAACTTTCAGATATTTGGAATCCTTAAAGATTCTTTTAAATTCCTTATGAGTCCGATAAATGTCTGTATAATTGCATTTTATAAGTTCTGACCCTTCCAATGAAGATAACTTCTTCAAATCTTCAATGGATAATGAACTAATATCGTGGTCCAACCAAAAATCTGAAAAATCGGTTATTGTTGTCACAACATCATGAAAATCCATTAATATTGTAATATAAATGAATCCTAAATTGGTAAGCTGGAAGCTGTTATGAATCTTTTCAACATATCCGTCCTTACACAGCTTATGCACATTACTTGAAACCGAACTATAGCTCAATAAAGAGCTTCTATTAATATCCCTGATTTTTAAAGGTCCGTTTAATAAATCCACCAATACTTTTAGTCTAATTTCTGAATTATTTAAGAATTTTAACTCCTCTTCAACAACTGAGCAATAAAACATATTTTCACCACTGACTAGCCATCAAATCAAAAATTGAAAAGCAAAAATATTTTTAAACTGGATGATAAAAGTTTCAAGACATTTAATTTAATTAGAAATTAAAAAAATAGACCAACTGCAAAAAGAGATTAGAAAATTAACTAATTAAGCACAAAAATGATTAATTATGTGAAAAATTTTACAAAACCCTCACTATCCAATAAATTACATAGCCTCAATTAAAACACCCCTAATTAAATAAGCATATTAAATTCCTAATTTAAAAATCCAAGAATTCAATTTTTGAATTATTATAGTTAAATATAATATAACTCAATTAATAATTTTCATAAACATATATATAAACATATAAGAAAATCAAAAACAAAAATTACAAGTTGAAGTCAATATTATCATCAAACTGTTAAATTTCATATAAAAAAAATGAATTTAAAAGTTTTTTAGAAAATAAAGTAATATATAGAAAAATGAATAAAATATTTACTAGATATAATTTAATCTTAACTTTAAATTAAACTAAAAGAAGACAAAAATATATCGCGAAATAATAAGAAGATGTGAAAATATGATTGATACACATATGCATGCTGATTCAAGAAGTAGTGAAGACTTCGAAAAAATGTTCATTGGTGGAATAGACACTGCAATAACCTGTTCCTTTTACCCTTATACAATTGATGGCAACCCTGAAATTCTTTTAAACCATCTCAATAGGATATTAAACTTCGAACCGAAAAGAGCTGGACAATATGGCCTTGACTTAAAGGTTGCACTTGGAATTCATCCTGCAAATGCCTTGGAGAATAACGCAATCATACTCGAACAATTGGAAAAATGGATTGAGAATAAGGACATCATAGCCATTGGTGAAATAGGATTGGATGAAAATACCGGCCTTGAGAAGGAAGTCTTTAAAAAACAATTGGAACTGGCTGAAAACACCCAATCAAAAGTAATTATTCACACTCCAAGAAAAAACAAGCTGGAAGTCTTAAGGGACATTAAGGAAATTGTTCTTGAAAGCATAAATCCAAAACTTGTTGTAATCGATCATATAAACCTAAATACAATTGAAGAGGTAATCGATGAGGAATTCACCATCGGATTAACCGTTCAGCCTCAAAAAATGGAAGTGGAAGAGGCAATTGAAATATTGGACAAATATGGATTTGATAAATTCCTATTGAATAGTGACATAAGCAATAAGCCATCTGATCCCCTATCTGTTCCAAAAACCGTCAGAACATTGAAAAGATTGGGATATGATGAAAAAGAGATAAATAAGGTAGCATTTGAAAATGCTAAAGAGTTCTTTAATATTTAAAGCTTTTAATTCCATCCATCTTTAATATTTAAAGCTTTTAATTTATTGAACTTGTGAAAAATCAAATGATTAATCTTTAATTAATTCCCCTACGATTAAAGTGGCGGATTCAACCATTTTAGGGCAGAAATCAGTGAAAAGATTATTTTCTAAAGCATACTCCACCCCTTCTTTAGTTCTTATATCGCAGCCTAACAATTCATTGCAGATATAAGAACCATTTTTTGATTCAAACTCCTCTAAAAATTTTACACATGCATCATCAGACTTGAGTTTGCTGTCAATGTCCCCAACTTCACTTTGGCCATATTTCAATCCTAAAACCATCAATGCTCCAGTGCATGCTCCACAGACTTCACCTTTGCGCATGCCACTGCCAAAGCATCCTCCAATTTTAAGAGCCTGCTTCTCATCAAGCCCTAACTCTTCAGAAAAGCTTGCAAATACAGACTGGGCACAATTAAACTTATATTCAAATAATTCTAAAGATCTTTTAACATTATTCATAAAAAAAACCTCAAAAATAAAATAATGAAAATGATTAATGATTCAAAAATTAGAAAAAGAAATTAAAATCCTTAAAAAAATATAAAAAGAAAAAGAAAAGAGAAATAGGACAATATGAGCATTAACCTAATTAATCTTTTCTAACTAATTTGACTCTTGATGGAGTTACAATAATTAAGTTTTTGTCTTCAGCTTGAGAAAGCAAGATCGCTTCTGCACCATATTGGTGTCTTAAAAGTTTTAAGATTTCTCCGGCTTGTCTAAAGTCCTTATTGCTTTGTTTTTCAAGGAATTTTAAATCAAGAATTACAGGATTGTTTTCCTCAACGATTTGGTCAAAGATATAATCCATATCATCAACTGATTTTGGTCTGATTAAAATGATTTCATAAAAAGTTTGTTCTGGAGAAATGGTAGTGAATTCATCTTCAAAAAATTCTTCTTCCCCATAATCGCCAATTCCATATGCACTGCCAAAGTCATCTTCTTCAAAGCCTAAGCTTTTCTTTAAATTATCAGTAAAACTCATTTTGACTCTTCCCTTAATTTAATAAAAATAATAGATTAAAAAATCTGCTTAATTCAATAAAAAATCATAAAATCTGATAAGATTTAATTGATTTTAAAAATTTTAATAAAATTTTACAATGTTAATTTAAAAGTTTAACAAATTAAACTTTTGTTACATTAAAGTATATATATTTTTTTATAGATATAAAACTTATTATTTTTTTAAATATGAAAAATAAAAAATAAGAATTTGACAGAATATTAAAAAAATAAAATAAGATTTTTGAAAAAAGAGAAATAAAAAAAATATTATAAGAAAT
>JAUNXF010000007.1 GCA_030539935.1 Methanobrevibacter sp. | reverse complement strand
TAATAAAAACTAAAAATTTTAATAATTAATAGAACTATAAATTTTAATTAATTGCTATAATTAAATGATTAGATGAAAAAGGGATGTTAACTTAAAAAATAATTGAACAGGGGAAAGTCAAATGAATACTAAGCGATATCTGCATATAATTCTGATATTTCTTGTTTGCATGATTAGCATCTCTGCAGTGAGTGCTGCAGATGACTCTCTAAATGATATTAATGATGCCAATGCCAATCAAGAATTTATTTTAGAAGACAACATCAATGATGATGTTTTAACGAATGATGAGAATGATGAATTAAATCTTAAAGAAAACAATGTCGAAGATAAGGCAAAATTAGGTGAAGGGACATCAACAGGCACATTTACTGATTTGAATGATGCCATTAACGGCAATTCAGATAATACAGTTACTTTGAGACGCAACTATACCTATGATGGCGTTGACGATCATGATACTGCCTTTAAAAAGGGTATTGTAATAAATCGCCCAGTAACCATAGACGGTCAAGGATGCACATTGAATGGAAATAATCTTTCACGTATTTTTTATATTAGAGATACCAATGGAGTTACAATTAAAAACATTAACTTCATAAACGGTAATGCCGGTGATGATCTTCAAGGGGGTGCCGTTTATTTAGGAGATGCATATAGAGACTACACCGTCATGAACTGTACATTTATCAATAACACTGCCATATATGCTGGAGCAATGTGCCTTGGTACTGCAATCGACTGTACCTTTATTGGAAATCAAGCTTCAGGAGACCCTGCCAGCTGTGGTGGAGCAATGACTTATGGTACTGCAATCAACTGCACATTTATTAAAAATTGTGCTAAAGGGGCTATTGCCATGGGAGGAGCAACCTACAGCACTGATGCCTACAATTGCAGCTTTGTTCAAAACAGTATCGAGGCAGGCGAATATGCCAGTTGGGATGACGTCTCTAACCCAATTGGACATGCTGGTGTCGGTGGAGCAATGATCTATGGTATTGCAAACAATTGTGTCTTCATTAATAATCCTGCACAATTCAATGAAGATAATGAAAATACATTCCGCACTGAATGCACCAATTGTAAATTTTATAAAAATGTCATCATAAATGCTTCCAATTTTAAAACCAAAGTTAATTCTGGAGATATATTACCATTACAAGTGGGAATTTTTGAGTATGGAAGCAATGCCTATGAGTATTTTGATGGAATCAATGTTACAATAACTCTCTGGAAAGGCGGTAAATTCTTTGACAAAAATTATGCCTTAACAGGTGAAGGATGGCCTGTAAATTTACCAAAAGGAATATATAATGCCACTTTAAGTGTTTGGGGTATTGAGAAGAATATAAGCATATTAGTAGAGACTGCAACTAAATTGACTGCAACAAAAGTAACAGCAACTTATAATGTCAATAAAAACCTTATAATTACATTAAAAGACATTGCTGGAAATCCAATAAGTGGTGTTAAAGTAACTGTTGACTTGAATGGTACTAAAAAGTACACCACAGATAAGAACGGTCAAGTTAAAGTGGCTGTTGGCAAATTGGTTCCTAAAACATATACTGCAAAAATCAGCTTTGCTGGAAATGCCATCCATAAGGCTTCTTCAACAACTGCTAAAGTTACAGTCAAAAAGGCAACTCCAAAATTAACTGCAAGTGCAAAATCCTTCAAGTTTGAGGACAAGACCAAAAAATACACAGTAACCCTTAAAGACAACAAAGGAAAAGTGTTGAAAAACAAGAAAGTCACCTTAAAGGTCAATGGAAAGACCTACACCGCAACAACCAACAGCAAAGGGGTAGCAACATTCAAACTATCCAAATTGACCAAAAAAGGAACCTTCACTGCAGTTGTCAATTATGCAGGAGACAAATACTACAACAAAATAAGCAAAAAGGCTAAAGTAACTATAAAAGCTCCTGCATGGAATACCGTATCCAAAGGCAGCAAAGACAAGGCAACAGTCAAGAAAATCCAAAAGGCTTTAAAGAACAACGGATACTACCTCACATACAAAGGACACTACCTAAAAATAGATGGAATTTACCATGACTGCACCGAAAGATCAGTCAAAGAATTCCAAAAGGACAAAAAGCTTAAAGTCACTGGAAAAGTAGACTATGCCACAGCTAAAAAATTAAAAATAGTTAATTAAAAAGAGTTTGAATCAAACTCTTTTATTTCTTTTTTTATTAATATATTAAACTCTTTCATTTCTTTTTTTATTTAAATAAAACTTATCATTTTCACTTTAAACTGATTTTAAAAATTAAAAATGCTTAAAAAAGTCAAATACCTTAGAAATCTTGGTTATTGAAGGCATTGCAATGTTTCTAATGAACTTGATATGATAATTGAATCCAATAAGTTCAAACTCTGACTTTACCCTATCCAACTCATTTGGAATGTCAAGGGACTGTGGACATAATCTCTTGCATCTTCCACAATGGTTGCAAAGTCCTGCACTTGACTGCTTATTGGTTATTCCCCCTACAACCATATAATAATTGACCATGGCATGAGGGATTATGCCAAATACCTTCTTATTAAAGAGATATTTCTCATTATAGACATTAAAGCAGTCTGGAATATTTACACCTTTAGGGCAAGGAAGGCAATAGCCACATCCTGTGCAGTTTATTTTCATCATTGAATCAAAAATGGCCTGAGCCTTATTCAATACATCAAGCTCATCATCAGATAAGGAACCTGTTTCAACTCTCTCTGCAATTGCCATATTCTCCTTAATCTCATCAAGAGAACCCATTCCAGACAATACGCAGGTGATTTCCTTTTGATTAAATATCCAACTTAAGGCCCAATCCACTGAAGATTTATTGGAAACAGTGAAAAAGAGATCATCAACTTCCTTAGGCAGTTCCCCTGCAAGGATTCCTCCCTTTAATGGCTCCATGACAAATACTGCAACATCATTTTCATATGCATATCTAATCCCTCTGATTCCTGCCTGTGCATTGACATCCAGATAATTGTACTGAACAAGAACCATGTCCCAATCGAAATCATCAATCAAATCATTAAACTCATTGGGAGCCCCATGATATGAAAAGCCTATATTCCTGATCTTGCCATCTGCTCTTGCCTTTTTTAAAAACTCATAAGCCCCTAATTCTTTTAATCTATTAAGGGTGCTTAAATCAATGCTATGAAGATAATAGTAATCAATGCAATCTGTTTGAAGTCTTTTTAACTGTTCATTTAAGAATGCATCAAAATCCTCTCTGGACCTTACCATCCAAGAAGGTGATTTGGTGGATAACTTAACCTTATTCCTATATTTAATTCCATCATCATCAGCCAAGCTTAATATCTCACCTAAAAATGATTCGCTTTCTCCGCCATGATAGGCATAAGCGGTGTCAATGTAGTTCACTCCATTGTCGATTGCATATAGAATATATTCCTTTGCCACTTCCCTATCAATGGAATTGTTTTTGGTGGGAAGCCTCATAGCCCCCAATCCAAGTGGAAACAGTTCATCACCATTCTTTTTTACTACTCTCTTTACCATACTAGCACCTATCTACTGCCCCTTAATTTCAATACAACAAGTTCACTGTCAGTTCCCCATCTGAAAGGGAAATCCATTGACCCCACACCTGTTGTAACATGCAAATACCGATCCTTTCCACCAATATTTGCCTTAAATAAGCCTCTATTGTACCAAATCCTATCCCCAATATTGACAACGGGATAGAACTGGCCTCCATGAGTGTGGCCAGACAATTGAATGTCAAAGCCCAATCTGGAAAACTCATCCCAATTTTGAGGAACATGGAAATTGATTACATTTACCTTATCTTGGCGAATAAATGATTTCAATTCATCAGCTCCTACAATGTCCACATCATCAAAGCTGAATGGAATACCAAAAATGTTCAAGTCCTTAAATTCCATTCCCTTATTCTCTAAAATAATGATTCCTGCCTTCTTGCAAGCATTATAGACATTTTCAATTCCAGGATAATAGTCATGGTTTCCTGATGTGAATATTATTGGAACATTCACCCCTTTAAAATCTGAAAAATCATCTTCTTCAACTACAGAAGATCCATCTGCCAAATCTCCTGAAATAACAACCAAATCACAATTTATCTCATTAATCTTATCGCAGATGTCCTTAATAATTTTACTGTGCCTAATTGAACCAAAATGAACATCAGACAAATGAACAATATTTATATCCTCATAAATATTGTCCAAATAAATAGTTTCTTCATTAACAACCAAATTATGAGCATTATAATAACTGTAAACTGCAATTATGGGAACAATAGCTACCAATATAACAAGGATTCCGAATGGAATCTCCACAAAAGAGCCAATAATGTAAATAAGCGCCAGATCCATTGCAAAGAAGAAAGACAACCAAAGCCAAATCTGAGATATCTCATCTAAAATACGAGTGAATCTTCTAGATTTCTTCTCTTCCAAGAGCATAGAACCAATGCGAAATACTGCAAATATCCCAGTCAATAAAATAAGATATGAATCATCTAAACCCCCGAATAACAAAAACAAATACTTCATTACAAAAAATACTAAAATCAGTATCAAGGGAGATGAAAGAATAACTCTTCGTGTTCTAAAGCTCATAAGAAAAACCTCTATTATTATTCTTTATAAAGTCACTTATAAAAATTGCCCATAAACTTAAGCCAATAAAGAAAATGAATTGCCAAGAAAATATTTAAAAACCATAAAAATAATAAGAAAACAAAGTGCCGGCAAAATATTTAATAAATATAAAAAGAATAATTTATATATAGCTTGAATTATTTAATAAATTTAAATTAACTATAAACATTAAAAATTACAAAATTAAATTTTTCATCAAGCATGATTCTTATTATATTGGAGGAGAATAAATGAACGAAATATTATTGATGCTCCCAGGTCCAACAACCGCTGACCCAAAAGTATTGCAAGCAATGGGAAAAGCTGTTGTAAACCACAGAGGAGATGAATTCGGAGAAATCTATACTGAAACCACTCAATTGATGTCAAAAACTTTCCAAACTGAAAATGATTCTTACATCCTTACCGGTTCAGGAACTTCTGCAATGGAAGCAGCAGTTTCCAACCTTGTAAACAGAGGAGACAAAATATTAAATGTTGTAGGCGGAAAATTCGGAGAAAGGTTTGCAGACATTTCAAAAATGCATGGAATCGAATCAGTGCCTTTAAATGTTGAATGGGGAACTGCTGTAACCCCTGACCAAATCGAAGAAGCATTGGAAGCTGACGAAGACATTAAGGCTGTTACCATGATCCACAACGAAACTTCCACCGGTGTGGCTGCACCTATTCAAGAAGTAGGGGAAGTCATGAAAAACTACGATGCATTATTCATTGTAGATACCGTATCCTCATTAGGTGGAGACCATGTGAATGTAGACAAGTTCCATATTGACGCATGTGTAACCGGATCCCAAAAATGTCTCGCTGCACCACCAGGCCTTGCAGCAATCACCTTCAATGATGATGCATGGGCAGCATGTGAAAAGGTTGAACCTAACAACTACTACTTGAACATGCCTAAATACAGAGCAAACGGTAATAAGGACCCTGCTCAAACTCCTTACACCCCATCAGTATCATTGATCTATGCATTGAAGGCAGCTCTTGAAATCGTCCAAGAGGAAGGTCTTGAAAACAGAGTTGCAAGACACCACCAAGCAGCAGCTGCAACAAGAGATGCAGTTAAGGCTTTAGGTCTTGAGCTCTTCCCAGATGAAGCAGTATCCTCTGCAACCGTAACCGCAGTTAAAATGCCTGAAGGGGCAACTGATGCACAAATCAGAGGAACCATGCTTGACAAATACTACGTCCAATTAGCTGGCGGACAAGACCACCTTAAAGGAAACATCTTTAGAATTGGACACATGGGTGTAATCAGCTACAAAGAACTGGCAATAACATTCACTGCATTAGGATTAACCTTAAAAGGATTAGGCTTAGTTGAGGATGCAGGTGTAGGTGTAGCAGCTCTTGCTGATCATTACATATAAACAAGCTTTAAAACCAAGCTTTTGAACCCAAGCTTTTTGACCTTCGGTCAAAAACCTTGACCAAAATATTATCAACAGTCAGGAGTGATTACTCTTGACATTTTACTTTTTTTACTATGCTTTTCAATCAAAGTTTTCCTACTTTTTTCACTATACTTTCCAATTACCTTTTCTTACTTTTTTACCATACTATCCAATTAACTTTCTTATTTTCAAAACAAAACTACTCCTTTCTTTAAGAATTTAAGTCAAAATGTAGAAACATTTATATATTATGTAATGTATATTTTACATATGGAATGTATTTTTAACATATTGCTATGGGAATAGCAAAAAGTTATATCAAAATGAAGATATATATTATATGTTAACAATAACCAAACATTTTATAGATTTGAAAAACAAGGAGCTAAAAAAATGATGGAAAACGCACCAATCAAAGAAACTGTAGAAGAATTAAGAAAACTTATCCACATCAGCAACTATGTTGGAGAACCAATTGAAAGCGAAGACAAAATACTAATCCCTGTAACCAAAGCTGCAGTAGGTTTCGGAATAGGAGAACATAAGGCAGAACAGTCCATAGCTGCAACTGGTGCTGGTGTAAGTGTTGAACCTGTCACAATGGTTGTCGTATCAAAAGGAAACAAGGGAGTTGAAGGAATCAGAACCATCAACTTAACAAAAGGGGATAAGGCCAACAAGACCTTAAACGAATTAGGATTAATCTTAACTGATGTCCTAAAAGATGTCCTTCCATCAAAAAAGGATGATGACGAATACATCAATGTAAAGGATGTTACTGAAGTTGAAATCCAAGATGGAGAAATTAAGGAAAAAGTTGATGATATCATTGATGAAGTGGAAGAGGAATTGGACATTGAAATAGATGATGAATAAATAATGCATCATCTATACGATAAAAAAACATTAAACACATTAACAAATTTAAAATTTAAAATCAAATTAAACCCAAAAATATGAAAAGGCGATGAAAAATGAACTTTAATCTTTTTTTAATTATATTAATCGCCTTAATTCTCATATTTTGCATCATACTTTACAACGGCATAAGAATCTTTTTGGCTGTTGGAAAGGAAAAGGGTATGGTCAAATATGAATTTAAAGTGACCATACTGAAAATACCTATTTTTAAGAGAGCAGGAAATGAAGGAATAATCAACATCATCAGGTCCAATCCAGATGAAGATTCCGAAGAATCTGAAGAGGATGACTCCAAATCTAAGGATAAAAATGCCAAATCAGAAGAGAAAAGTTCAAAATCTGAAGATAAGGCACAAACCGGCAAAAGTTCAAAAGATAAGGCAGAAGATGACAAAACTTCAGAACCTGAAGAGGAAGAAGAGGAAAAAAGCTTAAGAGAAAAGTATAGGGAATATAAGCCAATACTAAAGGAACTGAAAAAATCTAAAAGGGAATTGAAGGCTTACCTGAATAAGCTTCTAAAGGCAATCAATCTAAAGAAGCTTGAAGGCCACTTAATACTCGGCCTTAGCGACCACACAACAACTGTAAAGATAGCAAGTTGGATCTGGTCAATAGGCGCCATTGTAAACAGCAAAAAGCCAACACTGCTCACTGTAGAACCTAGATTTAATGAAGTTATAATTGATTTTGAGGGAATACTAGAACTAAAAATAAATTTGCTGCTTATAATAATCTACAGCTTACTCCTATTGACTGAAAAGAACATTATAGAATTAATTAAAGAACTTTATAGGCAAAAGAAAGCTAAAGATAAAGGGAATGAAGAAGAAGAGGAAGCTGTAAAAGAACAGGAACCTACTATTGTTGAAGAAGAAGTAGTCAATGAAAGCGAAAACAATTAGAAGTGATTGATATGGATGGAATGGAAATAATAAATAGCTTCAATAAAGAAACAATATACGAATTTAGCGAAGCTATTCCAGTATTTGGCGATAATATCTACTTCATTTTCAAGGTGGACATTATTTCAATTGAAGCAAATCCATCTAAAAGCAGAATAGACAAGTTAAAAGAATTTATAAAATATAACAGCAACAGTGAAAACTTCATCTCCCATTTGGATATAGAGCCAATAGCTTACCTGTTGGAGACCAAAACAGACAATGAAAATGATTGCAGAATCGAATCAATTGATGAAAGATATGATTCATTTGTAGAAAAAAACAAAAACAGATTATTGGAACAGTTCATAGAGAAATGTTCCCTCTAACACCATTTAGGCAATAAAATATCCAATCTAAACCACTATTTAGGCAATAAAATATTCTCTCTAAACCACTATTTAGGCAATGGAATATTCTCTTCACATACACAAACATCCACCAAGAATGCATGATTGGAATTGAATGCCTTATCAATAGCCAATTCAAGATCCTCTCGAGACTCCACCTTCATAGAATCAATGCCATAAGCATTTGCCAATTTTACAAAGTCTGGATTTGACAAGTCTATCTGATACTTGCCCATATCATAAACTGTCTCTTCCCATTGGCGAATGATGCCTAATTGTGAATTGTCTATAATGAAAATGACTATATTCAAATCATATTCCCTAATAGTTGCCAATTCCTGAATGACCATTTGGATATCCCCATCACCGCAGATGACAACCGCCATATCATCAGGGTGTGCAGTTGCCACACCAATGGAGGCAGGAAGACCATAGCCCATAGGCCCAAATCCTCCAGAGAACAAAAGCTTTCCAAACTTATCATTCTTTGAAAGCAAGGTTGTCCAGGTGGTATGGGTACCTGCATCTGATAGGAAATAGCTGCCTTTGAATGCATTTACAATCTTATTGATTGCATAAGGAGGCCTTAATGGAATGTAATTCTCCTCCATCTCATCAATACCATCAACAACCAATTCCTCATAATTGGAATAGATCTCATTGATCCAGTCTGAATACAATATGTAATCCTTATCCTTATAATTCTTAGACTCTATTTCATCCAATAATAAATCCAAGAAATCAGAAGCATCCATACAAAGATTAATACTGCCCTTAAGACAATTCCCATCAACATTTACATGAATGATCTTATCACGAACAATATCATAGTCACAGGATGCAATGGTACGCTCAGACAATCTTGCACCTAAAACCAAAATGCAATCCGAATTCTCATATGCATAATTGGCAAGTGAAGTTCCTCGAAGTCCGACGATTCCAAGGTTCAATTTATCGCTTTCACTGATGATTCCCTTAGAGTGAAAAGTTGTGGCAATAGGCACCCATGTTTTACTTACAAAAGTGCTTAATTTTTTAATAGCTTTTCCCCAAACTATGCCATTTCCTACAAGGATTAATGGTTTTTCTGCAACCTTAACTTTTTCAATAGCTAATTTGATACCTTTATCTACATCTTCCAATGCATTTTTATTAGAATCATCAGATTTGACATAAAGACCCTTGTTGAAAATCAGTTTTCCATCATGATGAATGAAATATCTGTCAAAAATATCCACTAATCTGTAAATGTCATCAAAACCGGAAATTTTTTTATCAAATATCTCCAAATCAGAACCAAGAGTACAGTCAAGGCCTTCAAAAATAGGATAATCAAAGGAACCGATCATCTCATTAAGGTCAATGGCATCAAGATCAATGCCTTCAAGGAGAACATCCTTAGAGAGATTAATATGAACCGGCCCTTTAGGGCATTTGCGAAGTATGACTAAAGCTTCGATTAAATTAAAAATAGCTGATTTGCCGGAGGATGGATGGAAACTCCTGATGGTGATATTTTCAAAAACATTATTGATTGGAGAGTTTTGAAAGATATCCTCATCCTTTTTAGAGTAGTCATTATCTCCAGTGATAACGAGAAGAGGCACTGAATCCTTAAATGCAGTGGCCAAACCCATAACCAGATTCATAGCTCCGGGGCCTGCAGTGGAAATGCATAATCCATAATTGCCTGATGAACGGGCATAAGCATCTGCAGCATGAACAGCACCCTGTTCATGTCTTGTGAGAATATGCTCAATTGAAGAATCCTTCAAAGCCTTATAGAATGGGAGTATCTGTTCTCCAGGGTGTCCAAATATATGCCTAACACTATCTTCTTCAAGCAATTTAACCAATGCTTCTGCAGTATTCATATCAATCACATAAATAAAATAAAATAAAATAATCAAATAAAGAATAAATAAAATAAATAAAAATCAAAGAATTTCAATAATAGTGAGAGGAATCATTGGAAGAATTTCCAGAGTACATCTCCTGCAATTCATAATCACTAACAATTATCCTAGCTTCCAGACTGTTATAGACATTATGTAGAATTGTCAAATCCTTTGAAGACATTAGAATAAAGTTATTGGACAATGGGTCTTCAACAAAAGCAGTATAGGTTCCTATATTATTGTTTTTATAATAAGTGAAATTGCCATCAGTTACCTTATCCTTGCCTAAAATTTCCTGCTTCATATTATTGAATCTAAGAAGCCCCTGTGATGCTGTAACTGGAGATCCGTTATTGAAACTTGTAATATTAAGATTGTAGTCATAGTCACAATAATAGTGAATATCCAGATTATCCGTATAATTGGATATCTTGTCAGTTACCGGAACCTCAGCGGAACAGGAATTAGTTAAATTGATCTGATGATAAGTAACATTCCTACCAGGCTCAAATATCATATATGAACCGATACAAAGTAAACAAAATATAGCAATCATTAAAATAGCCATTTTCTTATCCATATAATACACCTTTCTTAAGATAATATTAATTATGTTTTTATCTTTATATATATTATTATAAAAAATTTAATAAAATAGGCATAATTTTAGATTTTTTAAAGAAAAATGAAGAAGAACAAGTCGCTGATGTGGTTGCAATGAAATAAAAATAAATGAAAGAAAAGAAAACCAATTCTTGACCGACCACAAACAATGAAAATATTTTGGTCAAGGTTTTTAGCCGAAGGCTAAAAAGCTTGGGCAAAAGTTTGGTTATTCATCCAAATTGAAAACGGAATCTGCTCCTTTTCCTTCATAATCATAATATACGTCTTCATCATCCAATTTTCTTTTAGGCCTGTTTGAAGTGGAATTTGATTTAGAAGAACTGCTGGAAGATTTCTTAGCTTTCTTAGGCTTTTCAACATAATCATCCAATAGTGACTCATATCCTTCATCACCAAATACTCCATCATCAAAGAAATCATCACTGAAGTCATCATATTCGTCCTCTTCAGCCGGTTCCTCAATTGGCTCTTCAACTTTAGGTTTTTTAGAAGTGGATTTAGGTTTAGATTTAGGTTTGGATTGGGCTTTAGACTGAGCTTTAGATTGAGGTTCCTCAGCATAATAATCCAAATTATCAAAAACATCTGCATCTTCTGAACTTTTGAATGTATGATTCCTTGATTTCTTAGGCTTGCTTTGGCTATTGGACTTTCTATCTTTGATAGGAGAGATATAATCCCCATCACCGAAATCCTCATCAAAGCTTAAGTCATCATCGAATTCATCATCCAAATTCTCATCCTTATCCCTATTGAACATGTTTATCTTATCAAATAATGATTTTGATTTCTTTTTAGGATTGTCTGATTGATTTCTGGAATTGGAGAGTGACTCATCAAAATTGCCATTATTGTACTTATCATCAAAATCTTCATCATAAGGGGAGTCGAATTCTTCAGAGGACAGGTCCACATTTCTAAGCACATTTTTACCTGAACTGGATTTAGACCTTCCAAACCTGTTTAAACGTCTGGATTTTGATTTCCTGTCAGATTCTTCATCATCTTCATCATCAATCTCATCATCCCCATTATCTGATCTTTTAAATCTGTTCCTTAATGAACTATACGGATTTTTATCAAACAATGAGCCATGTTCCTTGGATTCATCAGAATCATCTGCATAATCATCCATGGTTTTATCGACATATTCCTTTTCTTTAAAGTAATTGACCCCATTCTTGCCCCCTTGTGATAAATCAAGAGAGTAATCAACCTTATATGGAATAACAGTTAATGCCAAAGGAACAATGACAAATATTGAAGCTATGATTGATTGGACAAACAGGCTTTGCCTATCTCCAACAAGGATTAGGCCATAAACCCCTAAAATCCAAATGATTGTCAAAATGATTGGAATGATGAACTTAATTGTAATTACCCAAGATTGGTCCACCTTAATATATGAATTGTCATTTAAGCACAGGCGAATGTCCTCAATGTCATAAACCCAACCTAAAACAATTATTTCAAGGAGAACCCCTAAAATGATTGCGAATTGAGTTATGAAAGAGTCTGTGATTCTTAAAAGGTATTCTCCCATACCTGTTGCAAAGATAAATGAAGTGAATAAGCCGACCAATACAAGTTGCCTGACAGCCTTATTTCTGCTCCATCCAAACTTCTCGCTGATTGCATTTGACAACGGCTCGATTAAGGCCAGAATGGTGCTTAAGCTGCCAACAAATAAAAGCAAGAAAAATGCTGGAGCCACCATATAGACCCATGGGTCCATTATATTGAAAACATTAGGGAAGACAACGAATATCAATGAAAAGCTGTCGCTGACCAAACTGGTTATAGGAATGTTCCTTCCTAATGCCATATAGCCCATGATGGCAAATAGGAGAACTGAAACCAACACTTCAAAGATTAGGCTTACCAAGACAATAATCCATGCAGAATCAATCAATTTGGCATCCTCTGGAATATAAGAGGAATATGTGCTTGCTATTGCATAGCCTAAACCGTATGAGAATATCAGTTGGCCAAATGCAGCCAGCCAAACATTTACATTCAATAAAACAGACCAATCCGGATTGAATAGCGCCATTATCCCAGTGCGGGACCCAGGCAATTGAAGAGAGAATACAAGCATGCCCAACAACAAGACAAAAGACAATATTAGGGATATTTTGCTGATGGCCAATATTCCCTTATTGATTTCCTTTCTTGAGAAGAGATAAATCAAGCCCCATACCACTATCAGACCTATTCCAATAGGAACTACAAGATAGGTTAAACCATATGGATTAGAGGTGCTGTGCAATAGTGTAGTTGTAAAGAAAACACTAGGATTGCCGCCCCATCCCTTAAATAAACTAAGGACGATGTAGATAAGGTCCCAAGACATTATGCATGTATAATAGATCAATACTATGAAAATCAGGAATACAATAAACCAAGCAATAATTTCAAACTCAGATTTGATATTATAGAATATCTTAGGCAAGCTTGATTTAAATTTGAATCCTATTCCAAATTCCAATGCCAAAATAGGAATCGCCATGACTACAATAGCTAAAATATATGGTATGAGGAATGTTCCTCCACCATTTTCATACATGAGATAAGAAAATTTCCAAATCCCAGACAATCCGATAATGGCTCCAATCATAGCTATTAAAAAGCCAGTTGAATTATCCCATCTATTTACCATAATTATCACCCATCTTACATCACATCTCGTAAGTTAATTTAGAATTTTATTATTATATAATTATATTAAAGCTTTAATTATTTAAAAAATTTGCTTATTTTAAGAAAAAATTTAAGAAAAGTTAAAATGGAACGATGAAAAAAATAAAAAAAGTTAAAATTGAACTATGAAAAAAAATAAAAAAAGTTAAAATAGAATAATATAAAAAATAAAGAAAATAAAAGAATGATGGTTAATCAAAACCATCAATTATTAGTCTGTTTTATAAAAATCCTTGTTTTTGGCAGGCAATTTGGTGAATACAATAGGGACTACAATAAGAACAACAGTCAAGCAGAGCATCACTATATGACTTACAGAATCTCCAGTTAAGAGAGTGTTGTAAACCCCTTGAGCCCATAAGCCAAAGATACAGATTGGCAAAATGAACTTAATCACCGCTTTCCATAATCTGCCCACCTTAATGGTTGAATTCCTATTCAATGTTTCAACAAGATTGTCGAAGTTGTAGATCCAACCGAATATTATGCACTCAATCAATATTGCAAACAATAAGGCGAAGTTATTCAAGAATGCATCAAATATTCCAAGGAGTGTGCTTCCAGAAGCTGTTGCAAATAAGCAGGATATGCAGAATCCAACAGCACATACAATTGTTGCTGATTTCCTTCTTGAAAAGTCAAACTTCTCGGAGATTGAATAGCACACAACCTCAAGCAGAGCCATTACAGATGTAATGCCTGCAAATAAGATACATAAGAAGAACAATGGCCCAATTACAGATGCCCAAGGACCCATGATATTGAAGACCTTTGGGAAAACGACAAATGCCAAGCCTGTTCCTTCAGTCACCAATTCATTAAATGGAATGCCGCTTGATAGAGTCATGAATCCAAGGATGGAAAATATTCCTATTGAATTGAATATTTCAAATCCTGAATTGGAGAATGCTACAATCAGAGCATTGTTAGTCAATTCGGAACCTTCCGGAAGGTAACTTGCATAGGTAAGTGCAATTGACATTCCTAAACTAAGGGAAAATACAATTTGGCCAAATGCAGCCAACCAAACATTAAGATTAGTCAATGCAGACCAATCTGGAGTGAATATCTGAGTATAACCAATTGAAGCGCCAGGCAATGTCAATGAAAATGCAACAATGATAACAACAATGACACAGAGAATAGGGAGCAGAATCTTGCTTACCTTACCAATACCCTCATTCAAGTCTTTTTGCACAATAAACCATCCGACTGCCCAAATGGCAAGCACTGATAGGAAGACCCATGGAACAATAGTAAAAATACCTGAAAGTGAATCGGAGGCCTGCAATACATTATTTGAAAAGAACAAATCAGGATTTGAACCCCATGCCTTAGTGAAACTTAAGACAACATATATTAAGTCCCAGCCCACTACACAGATGTAATAGGTTGTAATCAAAAACACAATAAGTGCAATGAACCAAGCTACAGGCTCTAAATTAGACTTGACTCTGAATAATGTCTTGATTAAAGAGGATTTGAATTTAAATCCGACTGCATATTCCACCAATACAAATGAGATTCCCAATAAGAATAATGATACTATATAAGGAATCATAAATGATCCTCCACCATTGGAATACAGAACATTTGGGAAACGCCAAATATTACCTAAGCCAACAGCAGAACCGATCATTGCCATTACAAAAGCAATATTACTATTCCACTCAGATCTTTTACTAGATGCCATATAATCACTACAAATTAAATAATAAACAATAATACAATAAAATTCTTAAATTCAAACTAAATGAAAATAATTTAAATTAATTAATAAAATCAAAAACATATTTTATTAATTAATTTAAACTTAATAAGGTTAAATAATCAATAAATGCATAATGCCCTTCAATAAATCTAATTTCATAAAAAAGAGAGCCATTAATCAAACTAAATGATTATAAAAATAAAATAAAAAAGAAAAAGAAGAAAAGAAACTCAAATAGAATAAAGCTATTCAAGCAGTTTCTTAAGCTTCTTAAGCTTCTTCAAAAGGTACTTTTTCACCAAGTAATCTTAATCCAACATACATTGCTACAATAGCAACTGGGATTGAGATGTACCATTGAATACCGAATCCTGCTGGGAGGTAACCGAATACGATAGCAATTACTGCAACGAATATTGCATAGTATATCTGAGTACTTACGTGTGCAATGTGGTTACAGCTTGTACCCATAGAGGATAGAATTGTGGTATCTGAAATTGGTGAACAGTGGTCACCAAAGATAGCACCAGTCAATACACCACTGGTACATACGATTACAAAGCCCATTTCAGGGTTAACTGCCCAAGCAAGAGGAATGGTGAGTGGCATTAAAATACTCATTGTACCATATGAAGTACCAGTTGCAAAGGAAATCAAAGCACCTAAAACGAAAATCAAGGTCGGCAAGATGAATATAGGAATTGTATCTGCCAATACGCCCACTAAGTAGTCAGCAGTACCTAAGTCACCGATAACTCCACCTAAGGACCAAGCGAGAAGTAAGATTACACCAGTGATAACGATGGTTTTCATACCGCCTACCCATTCGCTGATAGCTTCTTCGATGGTCATGATCTTTTGGAGCACTGCCATGACAATAGCTACAATGGAAGCAAGCAATGCTGCTTGGAACAATGCTACAGATGCATCAGATTGTGATAATGCTTCAAAAATACCTTGGAAGGATAATGGGGAATTTTGCATTAAGGTGATTAATGCCTTGTCTTCTCCACCTAAGATAGTGGTGTATCCGCTCCAGTAGAATGCAATAAGAGCACCGATAATCAATACACCAATAGGTATGATTGCATTCCAAATGGATAATTTGATGCCGTCAACTGGTTTTACATCATCAAAGCTGGTTGCTGCAAGAGATTCAACCGGTTCAGATTCTTTTCTGGCACGAGCCTTTTTCTCTGCCTCTTTCATTGGTCCGAATTCGTAGTAGGTAAGTGCGGAAATCACAATGAAAATCAAGATTAAAATGTTATAGAACCTGAATGGAATGGTTTGCAAGAATATACCAAATCCGCTTACATGCATTCCAATGGATTCGAAACCTTGGGTAATTAAACTGAGTTCTAAACCAATCCAGGTGGAAATAATAGCAATACCTGCTACAGGAGCAGCGGTTGCGTCTACTACAAATGCTAATTTTTCTCTGGATACGTGAAGTTTGTCCATAACAGGTCTCATTATAGGACCTACAATCAAGGAGTTTGCGTAGTCGTCGAAGAAAACACATAATCCTAAAAGTTCAGTGAATAATTGAGCTTTCCTTGGAGTGTCAGCACGTTTAGCAAATTCATCTGCCAATGCTTTTGCACCACCCATCTTAGTTACCAATTGGATGATACCACCAATAAGTAAACATTGAAGGATAATACCTGCATTCCATGGATCAGCCATACAAGAAATAATTTGAGAACCCATTGCTAAAAATGCATTGATAGCTGAGTTGACAATGTTTAAATCGTTAACGGAAACCATGAATTCTCCAACGAATACCCCAATGAACAAAGAAAGAATTGTTTCTTTGGTTATGAATGCTAAAGCAATAGCCACAAGAGGTGGCAAGAGAGTTAAGATTCCGAAACGAACTGCATTATCGTCTCCAGCTGGTGCATTGGTAATTAGCAAGGATAATACGAAAAGAGCTATTATAGAAATAGCTACTATCAATCCAATTTTTAAATTTCTATCAATTTCCATAATCACACCATTTTTATAAAAAAAATTAAAAAATACGACTTAAACGATAAATAATTTATTTTTAAAAAATCCAAAATAAAACATTCAGATATCAAAATAAAAATTAGAAATCGTTCAATAATATATTAAGCAAAAACACTCCATTTAATAAATTAAACAATATATTAAATAAAATTATTACTTAGTAACATATTATATATTTATAAAATTAATATATAAATTTAACTTTAAAATTATCTAAATTTCGCTTTAAAATTGATTAAATTTAAGCAATTAATAGAATAAAGGTATAAAAATTAATTTAAAATTATTTATTTTGATATTATCGAACAAATAATGAATTTAAGGAAAAATAAAAATAGAAAATAAAAAAATATAAAAAAGTAATACAAATTTAAAAAGAATCCCCTATTGAAGTATAAGATAAAAATTAAAAATAAATTCTAAAAATAGAAAAAAGAAAAAAAATAGAAAAATTAAAAATTAAAAATAAAAAATGAAGACAATGGGATTTAAGAGAATATCTGCTCTAACATCCAATCAGCATCATATTCCTTAATGTCATCATAAGATTGTCCCATACCTAAGAAGAAGATTGGCTTTTTAATTATATAGCCAACGGAAAGTGCAGCACCACCTTTTGAATCGGCATCTGCCTTTGTAAGTATGACACCATCTATATCAATGGCCTCATTGAATTTTCTTGCCTGTTCAGTTGCGTCATTTCCTGTTAATGCATCACCTACAAATATGACCAAATCAGGTTTAGAGACTCTGCGAATCTTTTTCATCTCATCCATCAAGTTGGTGTTTGTCTGCATTCTTCCAGCAGTGTCAATTAGAACAAGCTCTTTTCCTTTAGCCTTGGCATGCTGAACGGCATCAAACGCAACAGCTGCAGGGTCAGATCCCTTTTCATGCTTGATTAGCTTGACATCCAAATTGTCTGCATGGAAAGCCACCTGTTCAATAGCTCCTGCCCTAAATGTATCTGATGCAGCAATAACTGGGGTGTAACCTTTTTTAATGTAATAGTTAGCCAATTTACCGATAGTGGTGGTTTTTCCAGTACCGTTAATACCTACAAGCATTACAACAAGAGGTTCCCCTTGGGCAACCTTCTCTTCAAGCAATTCAGTCATTGACTTGCCTTCAATGTCTATAATCTTAGCCACTGCATTTTTAAGTGCCTCATAGGTATACGCCTCAATGTCACTGCTTCTTTTGATTTTTTGACCGACAAGGTCATTCTTAACAGACTCGACTACAACGCTTGAAACATCCATTGCAACATCTGATTCCAAGAGGCCCAATTCCAATTCAAACAAGATGTCCTCCACATCATCTTCAGATATGGATTTTTCCTTAATGAATGATAGGAATCCGCCAGACTTTTCCTTTTTCTCTTCATCCTTGGAATCATCATCAGAATCCTCTTTCTTTTTACGACGGAATAGGGAACGTTTAGATTTCTTGGATTCCTCTTCCACTTCATCAATCTCTTCAGACTCTTCAACAGATTCAAGCTCAGAAGATTCATCCTCAGCCAGATCTTCAGTTTCTTCTTTAGATTCTTCAATGTCTTCGAATCCCTCTTCATCTTCAAGATCCTCAGACACCTCTTTTACATCATCTTTTTTATCTCTTTTTAAGAAACCGAAGAAGGTAGACTTTTCTTTTTTATTTTTATCCTCAGAATCTTCCTCTAAGGAAGCCTCTAACATTTCATCCAATTCCTCTTCGGAAATTTCTTCTGAATCATCAAACTCATCTTCATCTTCAAGCTCTTCAGACTCTTCAACAGATTCAAGTTCTGAAGATTCACCTTCAAGCTCTTCAGACTCTGAAGATTCGCTTTCAGGAATTTCCTCAATATCTTCAAAAGACTCTTCAACAGATTCTTCAATAGATTCCTCAAGCAATTCTACATTATTTTCTTTTTTAGCATCATCTTCGACTTTATTTCTTAATTTACCACTTGCATCAGCAAATTTTTTCTTTAATGAATCAAACAAGTTTATCCCTGCCTAATAATAAGTGTTATGTTTTAAAATCTTTAAAAAGTTCCATAAAGATTCTTTAAATATTACTCAAATATATTGTGAATATTTATATCAATAATTATTTTTATATTTAAAAATTAATAAACTTACTTATTTTAAATAAGAAATATACGATTCGTTTTAAAATTTTAAAAAAATAGCATTGAAAATTAAAAGCAATACGACCAGTTAAAAATTAGAAATTAAATAAAAAAAGATAATTTAACTAAAAAAATAGAGAATATGCTCTGAAATCAAAAAGAAAAAAATAAAAAAGAAACTTTTAAAAAAGTTTAGAAAATATTTAAGCAGCAGCCATGAAAACAACCGGTGCAAATATTTTAAACAAACTTCTCATAAAAGCTTGAACTTTTCATAAAAGCTTGGATGAATTACATCCTTCCTTGAGATTGAAGTTTTTGCATTAATTGTTCAGCTTGAGGAGAAAGCTGAGCTACAATATTAGTGATTTGTTGTAAATCTGCAAATAATTTATCCAAGGTATCTTCAAGTTCTTTTTTCTGCTCAGCAGTAGTAACTTTAGCTTCTTCAAAAGTTTTAGATACAGCTACACCAGAACCAAGACTCATGATAACTTTATTTTCATTTTTAATCTCTGCATTAATGAAGGAGCCAGCACCGAGAGGCACTAAAGTCTCAACAGTGTCTTTACCACTTATATCATCTAATGTAGATTCTAAAATTTTAATTTCAGCAAGGGAAGTTTGAACCGCATCAATTTGAGTTTGATATAACTCAGACTGGGATTTGTAAACTTCAAGCTGTGCTAAAATCTGTTGTAATTTTTGCTGGTCTTCCATTTTAACACCTTAAGATTTTTATTGTGCAATTAGATGATTGCTTTTACAATGTGATCTTCTACTTCATCCTCAGAAATTTCTTCAATGGAGTCAATTTTAATTTGACTTCTTTTAATTCCATGTTTACTTCCGAAAATGGAATAAAGTTTTTCATAAAGATCTTCTTCTTTGACTGCTCTAAATTCTTTAGTGAAAACTTGTGTTTCACTACCCATTACGAAGCTACCTTTAATTCTATAAATTTTTGTTAACATAAGAATCCCTTCCTAATAATACTATAATTAATCATCTAAACTATAATAATTGATATTATGAATATAATAAGCAATTATACATAACATATCCTTTAAACAATGATGAATTAAAAATCACCGAAATCCAAGAAGCCTAATGCCTCTTCAATTCTAGCCATTTCAGGACCTGTAGTGTGTTCGCCAACCATAACTCCATTAGAATTGGCAATTCCGCATGCTCCAACAAGAGGCATGCCCTTGCATACAGTTCCAATATTGGCTTCTACCTTAAAGAACCCTTCAACATGTTCAAGTTCGTCAGATAAGGTGTCTCTGTGTAAAAGAGCACCTTTATTAGTAACTATGCTTGCTGAACCAACTATTTTAGAGTCAGCAAATTGATAAATTTCAACAGGAACCTTTAAAGTATCTTCAATGACTTTAACAGTTTCTTCCTTAATGTTTGGACCTGCCATAGCACCATAATCGTTTACTGCAAGAATATTTCCCACTGCAGTATATTTTCCAGGAAGCCTTGCAACATTCAATCCTGCATCCTCTAAGATTTCTATTTCCCTATCAGTTGCATGTGGGGAAACAACGAAACCATTAGAATTTCCAGCGGACAAAACACCATTCAAATTGCATCCTGCAATAGAGGTCCTTATGATATCTACTTCAAGTGCCTCTTTCATCACAGGTTCCATTTCAGTTGGAAGATTAAAAGGAACAATAGCTACTTCATCATTAACGGATATGTAAACTCCTAAATTAGGATTTCCAGTTAAATTTATTCTTTTCAGCATAATTTATTCCTTCTATAAGATTAATTTAAAAAATATTCATCCCATGCAATTAAACATTCTTAAGAGCCATAAGCATGGACAGCTAAGACACTTAAACATTTATAGGGAATTGAATACTTCTTATAAAATATTTTTAATATATTGTAAAGATGATTAAAAATAGTGGAAGCAAAATTAGTTTTCCGCTAAAGTTGCTTTAACAATACCTTCCTCATCTTTTACAGCGTTTACTTTTACTTTGGATGGAATCTTTTGAATTCCTCTTTCCCAAATAAATTCATTAATAGAAGCGTCAAGTTTAACTTCTTCCGCTTTCATATGTTTCATTAAAAAGTTTTGAACTTCTCTAATAGCTCTAGGAGCTCTGATGGTTCTTTTAACATTTTTAACTTTTCTAAGTGGAATAACATAAGTTCTTTCTAATTCTTCTGCCATATTAAACACCCCTATATTTTAAGATCATTTCTTCTCCAATGTCTAGGTTTAGGTCTGTATCTTAATTTACGTTGAGTTTTAGAATAAGCCCATATAGGGATTCTTCTGTTTTTTTTATTAGCTTTAGCCATTCTTAATTTTTTAGCTAATGGTTTGTTTCTACTCATTTTTTCACCGCGAATAATTATAAATTTGATATTTTGAAAAATAATTTAATTAATTCTAATAACCCTTGAACAAAGTCATTCATTGTTTTTTAATCCAATCACATTTGTTTGATAATGCTCTGGAAAAATTTCAGATGAATTTCCTCCTTTCTTATCAATCAGAATGCGGATTTCAACCTCATAATCGGAACTTGTATCCTTATTGCTTTTCTCATGCTTCAATTCAAAAAGATTGCCTACAAGATATTTGATGGTCTTATAGCCAAAACTGTCCAAATTCATGTATTGGACATTTTTTCTATCCTCTAAACTTCTAATCTGATTTCTATTGAGTTTAGGTGTCTTGTCATCCCTTCTTGTGCCGTCAGCAACAAGATCGTAATGATTTGCAACCTCTTCAACAACAGCCTCATGGAGATATTTTATTCCATCATTAGGAAATCCGTCCTCCATAATCATATCCACAGCCTTTTCCAAAATTGAAACATCCAAGTTTAAAACCCTATGCTTTAAACCAATGGACTCTGCAGACTTTAAAGCTGGATGAAATGAATCATATACACCGAAGTTGGCAGTAACAAGTTCAACATCAAAACCAAGCTGATTGAGAATAAATCCCATCAATGAGCTGTCCTTGCCACCACTATAAAGAACACAAGCTTTCATTTTATCAAAATTTGATAGTAAAGGGCCATTTAAAAACTTAAGGGTCTGAGCTTTGCTCTATAAGATCCAATTACCTTCTTGTAATATGAATCTCCCTTTTTTGACCCATGAGATTTTTAAGTAAGACTTTTAGTTGTTCATCAGTTACTTTTCCTCTAAGAGAACCTGCTTGAGCTGATTGAAGCAATTGAATTTCAATATTTCGAACGAGATCTGGCTTGGTCAATCTTAAATTGTCCAATCTTCCACGAGCTTCAGGAGTCAAAATTTGCTTCATAGCCTGTTTCAATTGCGCTTCCATTTCTGCTTGCTGTTGAGCAGCTTGCTGCTGTGCCATCTGTTGCTGTGCAATTTGTTGTGGGTCAGCATTCATCGCCGCTTGCTGTTGTAATTCAGCCATACGTCTTTTGCGTATTTCATCAAGTTCACTCATAATAATCCCCATTAATATAAATTATTTCCATTGAATCAATCATAAATAAACATCTGAAAATATTCCATGATCAATTCTAATCTTAAATTTTACTTAATATTTTGAAAGTTCTGGAATATCTTTAATTAATTCAGCAGAAGTATTATCTAAGAAAGATCTACCTTGCGGAGTAATAATTCTTCCAGCATCGACTTTTTCTACATAACCTGCAGCTTCTAATTGATGTAAAGCTACTCTTACAATAGAGCCACTACCTTTTCTGAATTTTTCAGGGTTAACTCCTCTGTCTTTTTTACCACCGTAGAAGGTTCTTAAACTTCTTACTCCAACTGGTCCATCAATATAAACTCTTCTTAAGATAGAAGCGCATCTTACATACCACCAGTCGATGTTTTCTGGTTTTCTTTCTTTGTGAACACCAGTTTTAACAAGTTTTGTCCATTCAGGGGCAACAATTTTATCATTATTATCTCTAAATTCATCTGCAATAGTGTTAATTAATAACTCTGCAGGAACATCAAATACAGTTGTCATATAATTTTCTCCAATTAATATGTTTCTAATCCAACCTTCTCACTCACCTAAGACTGGTGTCTGTAACTCTAAGCGAATGATCTAATTGGATTGCTTTTTATAAATAACAGCAACATTTCCTCTAACGTCAATAAGTTGGGATTTAGTGCCTTCAACAATGTTGCTTATTAAATCATCTTTATTTCTTGCAACGTTTTTTGCAAATCGTAATTTAATAATAGGATTGGATTTTAACTGACGTTTAATCTCTTCAATAACATTGTCATTAACACCAGCTTTTCCAATATTTATTGTCATAGCGGAACGAGCTTCATTCATAATCTCTTTTTTTGAAAGTGTAAGAGTCAATTTTAGCTCTCCTTTTTAACTTTTTTTCCCTGATGTAAGGAATTTTCATGATATGGCCACACTCGCCACAATAAATATTAATTTCATTATTAATTAGCCGGACAGCGCAGTTGTGACCGGGAACCAAAAACTTGTAACAATTTTTACAATATCTTCGTCCCCACGCTTGAGGAATTTTTGTATTGTACTTCTTTGAAATCTTTCGAGCAAGCTCAACATAACGATGAGATCTCTCAGGATGCTCTTTATATTCCTTTTCTGCACGATTAAAAAGAATATTCATTCGTTCTTGAGCTATATCAATCATCCAATTAGGTCTTTTTCCTCTAGCCATAGATACTCCTCTCATACACAATATAATCTCTTTAAAATAACTTATTGCTTAAATAAAAGTAGATTTTGATGAGAAATCAAATTTAAAGCAATGTAAAAATAAAGTAATTAAATAAATATTCCTATAATATAATAGTACAAGAGGAATATTATGATAAGATATGTTTTTTATTATATAAAAAGGTTTTCTATTATATAATATATTATTATAAAAAAAGTATAAAAAAAGCATTAATTTTATGAAAATTAAGACTGATTCAAAATCCAATCCATAAAATCAATGGAACCAACAGGAGATTCCAGATTATCTGATGCAATTTCCAATATCAGATTACGAATTTCTTCAATTGACTTGTCACTTGCATCTATCTCATTGGCATTGTCTCCATAAATTTCATAAGCCTCCGCAGAACAAACCGCCAATGCCTCTGCTTCCAGGTTTTCTTGAATCTTAGAAGGGGAATAGCTCCTTTCTTCAAGCCTTTCCTTTAGAATTGATGGGTTTAAGCGAAGAACAATCATCTTGTCGGCACCTTCGCAGAGATGAGACAAATGACCTTCCACAATAAGAACAGAAGTTTCACCATTGCCCTTAAGAGAAGACTTGAATGATTTGATCTCTTCATTAAGGCATTGGTTTAATTTATCAATGTCAATGACCTTATAGAGCTTCTCAGGGTCTTCACCCAATACCAAATCATTTTCAAATGCAAAATCATTGACCTTAATCAGCTTTGAATTGAATCCATTTAGAGACAAATAGTCATTCAGGCTAGATGCAACGGTTGTTTTACCGGTGCATGGAGTTCCTGATATGAAAATAACCATATCCCTTGATAAATCATTTAAAGTAGACATGTTAACACTGCAATTATTTCTTAAGGATTATACGCAAGACATCTTCATCTTCCAAGACATGGTCCGGACCTACCTTTTGACCAGGGAATTTTACTGAAGTTCCCCAAATCTTGGCATGGCGGAAGTTCTTTACAAACTCCCTATGAAGCTTTCCACATGCATCAATAACTGTAGATCCTCTTCTGATGACCAATGGGTCTTCCATGTCCGCTTTTCTTCCTTGAGGCTTTAGATATACCCTAATCAAATCTACACGATCAAATATTTCCTCCTTAAGGGCATCAATGTTAAGCCCTTTATCAGCGGAAATCGGAATGAATTCAGGGAGTTCCTTTTGAAGCTCCTTCAAGTAATCAATGTCAACCAAATCAACCTTATTCAAGAGAATCATCATTGGAACATATGACTTGTTGTCTTCAATGACATCAATGAACTGGTCCATTGTCACATCATCCCTAAACAATATGTCTGCATTGTGGATTCCATACTCATTGATAATTGACCTGATGGTCTTTTCATCCAGATGGCTTAAAGGAACAGTTGTTGAAACATTTATTCCACCTTTTCGTGTCTTCTTGATTTTAACGTCAGGCTTGGTTTGGTTTGGCCTTACACCTACATTGTCAAGCTCCTTTAAAATGACATTCAAATGCTGTGGATTAAGTGTGTCCAACACAACAATGATCAAATCTGCAGTTCTTGCTACAGATAAGATTTCCTTACCTCTACCTTTACCTCCAGCAGCACCTGTGATGATTCCAGGAATGTCAAAAATCTGAATCTGTGCATTGTTGTATTCCATTACACCTGGAATAATCTCTAAAGTGGTGAATTGATAAGCTCCAACCTTACTCTCAGCATTGGTCAATTCATTAAGCAATGTAGATTTACCTACAGATGGAAAACCTACTAAAACGGCCGTAGCGTCCCCACTCTTTTTAATGTGGAATCCTTCACCTTTAGACCCGCCACTACTTCTTTTAATCTGTTCTTCCTTAAGTTTTGAAATTTTAGCCTTTAATTTACCTATATGATGAGAAGTAGCTTTATTATAAGGTGTTTTTTGAATTTCCTCTTCAATAGCTTTTATTTTTTCTTCTATAGACATAAGCTCCCCAATAACAATTTATTATGAAATAAGATAAGTATTTTAAATATGATTTTAGATTGTATATTTAAAATTTAGATAAATATTTAAAAAATGCAAATATTTTATTATAATATAAATTTTGTATTATTAACATATAAAATATGCGGTAAAATAGGTGATAGGAGATCATGAAAAATAGTCAGTTTATAAAAAAAATAATCTTACTATAAAAAATAGTCTGATTGAAATAAAAAAAGAAAAGAAAAGTTATGGAATAATAAGCAAAACTTAAGGCAGGTTTAACAAAACCTCCCTAAAGGATTTCACCTATAACCAATAACTTAATTTAAATTTTATACATAATTTAACTATGTATTTGCATCTGCGTTATCTAACTTGAAGATCCCTCATTAATAGTCCAAACGGATACTCCATCTTGCATGTTACTTAACTCAAAGGTATCTTGGCCTACACCACCTAATAAGAATAATCTGGTAAAGACTGAGTCTTTAAGTTTATTATCCATCAATATGGCAGTATAATCATTTCCAGAACCTAAAAGGTAAATTGTATAATTTCCTTCCTTATCCAAGGTTTTATTAGCAGTCAAGTAGCCATTTTCAATACAGATAAGGTTACTTGCCTTGAGAGGGTTGTATTCAGTACCATTCAAGTCAACTTTACTGCCGTTATTAGCCCAAACAGCTGTCATTTGAGCAGTAGTGCTACTGTTAACGCTGGTATTGTCAACTGCAGATCCTCTCTTGACTTCCGCATTGTATAAAATGCCGCTGTCATTTAAGACTGTAATATTTCCTTTTGAGTTAGGATTAATTGTAACATAGTCTGAAGCCATGTAGTATTGATAGTTTGTACTGTTTAATGTGTCAAAGTTCCAAGAACCGAAGTAAGACCACCAACCCGCTTTTCCAATCATATCTGAACTTAAAACAAATGATACATTATTTGGATTGGATGGGTGTGACTGTTTTACTACAGCATTTGCCTGACTTTCAGTTAAATTATAATCTTTAATCAATGTTGATTTTGCATCGGCCCTACTCATTCCTAAAGTCTTATCCAATGCATCAACTGCAGTTACATTACTTCCTGTGTAATTGCATAACAAATCAGAAGCATTGCTACCAGTGGTAGTCAACATCTGCAATATTCCTTTAGATTGGGCTAAATCAGATGTGGTCAATGCCTTACCTACCCAATATGCACGATCCCCTGACTGAGAACCTCCGTCAAAGGAAGTCGGATGGTCAGAGGCGATTTGGAATAGGTAACCGAAGTCCCACCAGGAAATAATGACTGTATCATTAGTAGAATTTTCCTTAACGAAGTCCATTGCATTCCACATAGGGTCACTTGAACCTGGAACAGTGGCAGCAGTGGTTTGGTAAGCGCCACAAACAGTTGGAGACACTAAAGCTAAAGTGATCAATACGACAACCAATGCCTTCTTGATTGAAACATCAGAATCCTTAATGGATTTTCTAAGATAGATCACTACTCCAGAAATGACCACTAGAGCAACAAATACAATTGAACCTATCATTAAGGCATTGTCAAGACCATAATAAATCTGAGTGATTGGGAAAGCGATTAGGAAAGCACATACAATTGCTATTAACAATAAAACCTTATCATCTTCGATATTGGCCTTAACATAATCAACTGCATATCCAACAAATATACCTGCACAAATACCCATAGGAACAACCAATACCTGAATAAACCTTGTACCTTGAGTTACTGCAAGTGCAGAAGCAAAGATCCATACAAAGAATAAACTTAAGTAAAGCACATTGAGACGTTTGCTTTTATTGATTTCATCAGCTGAACCGAAAGATCCGATATCCTTAAGTGAAATGCTGTATCTGTCATGTTCCTTTCTTAAGGAAGTGGCTTTACGTTTAGATTTGTGTGGTTTAGAAGAATCGCCTTTAACCTTTACAGACCTTAATCTTAGCAATCTTTGAACAAAGGTGAACAATACCAATAAAACACCAAATAAGGCAACTATTCCGCCAATACCGTTTACAATACCATTAGTATTAGCTAAAAATGCCCCTGGAAGTCCACCATATAAAAGATTAGGAACTTGCATCTCTGCAACAGAAATAAATACGTTAGGCCATACATCATTAGCTGCAGATTGAAGGGATAACCCTCCGGTAAGACCATTGATAGCTTCTAAGATACCACCAAATCCAATGGTGCCCAATAATGCAATAATACCTAAAACAAAAATAAGCACTGCAGAGAACAATTCTTTTTGATTGATTAACCAGTTTAACTTATTATCATAATTCTTGAATGGTTCAATAACATCAATGTTGAGATAGAAGCATAATACAAAGAACACTATCATAACCAATACCATTACAGCAGGATAGAACATAAACCCAGTCCATGAAAGAGAATAAATTCCAATGGATAATACAGACAATATTGAGAATATTATCCTGTAAGCCAACTTATCACTTTTTACGGCTTCAACAAAGAAGAGTATAAAGAATAAAGGCAATGTTATGTTGAACATATCTGTATCGAAAAATCCTGCAAATGTGTGTGAAATGTAGTTAGGGCCTAAAGCTACGATTAAAGTAGCTGCAATTGCACCATAGTCATTGGTAATTCTTCTTGTGAAGATGTAAACAGGAATTACCGCAAATGATGAAATGAATGCCCCTGTCCAGAATGCAACCTCCTTAATTGACATGTCCTGGAACATGTTGACTATTCCATAGAGGAAAGATGTCACATATGCAATCATCGGCTGATACGAACCTACATCCCTTCCTGATGGATAGTAGGAATGCATATCCCAACCGGAACCATTTACTAAAGTATCACCAAAATATCCATGATCCATATAATCCTGGGTCATCCTTAAGTTAAAGTATGAGTCCATTTCACTGAAGTAAGGAAGACCATCAGCATCCATATAATTTGTCTTAAGCTCATTTGGAACCCCACCGATATCGGCAGCCTGAGCCCTTAGAGCAAAAACTAAAACAAACAATATCGCTATGATAACCACAGATTTTAATATTGTTTTAACTTTCTGATTTTCCATAAAAAATCCTCGTACATTTTACAAATTAATATTCGAATATATAATTTATAGTCCATACGCCATCATTTTACGAAAAGACAATTATTTGAAATATCCTAAAATCCCAATAAGCTTCAAAAAAGATTATTTAAGGACATTCCATTTTATAAGCGCTTAAAATATCTAGTTCATAAAACAACATCATAAGACTTTGTAATAACAAATTATCAAAATATATTTTAAAATATATTGTAAATAATAATTTTTGAATTGATTATTAAACTTAACATTTGATAACATGATTATTAAAATCATGTTAATAAAAATCAATCTAAATTTAATAATAATTAAATATACATTTTATATACATATATAATTTTCTAATATCATTTATAAAGAAGATACAAATCGATGAAAGTTTGAAAACATACAAATAAAAATATTTAAAAAATAATGTAAAAAAATGAAAAATATTTAAAAAAATAGAAAAGAGAAGAAAAAGCTTGAAAAATAATCATCCAAATGATTGAATAATTATTGATTATTCTCTTTAGCCTCTAATTTTTCTTTTCCTAAATTGTCCAAATCCTTTAATTGGCAAGTGAATCTACATTGCGGGAAACCGCTGCATCCTATAAATTCACCATATCTGCCATGACGCTTTAATAAGTCTCTGCCACATTCCGGACATTTTCCAACAACTTCCGGTGCCCTTCTTTTGCTGACATCCTTTCCACAATTTGGATCAAGACAAACATGGTCACGTCCTTTTTGACCTTTCTTTGGAATGGAAATCATAGGCAATCCGCAAGTTGGACATTTGGATTTCAGTATATTTGCCTTTTTAGGCAAGGAATAGGTATTTCTACATGTAGGGAATCTGGAACATCCTATGAAGTATTGCTTGTTCCTTTTGGAATATTTCTTAAGCAGTTTTCCGCCACAGCTACAGTCACCGATGATATTGGATTCCTGATAAGATTCAAAAAGCTTGGAACCGATTTCCTTTTGATTGTCATCAATATCCCTAAGGATTGACCTGACTTCCCTTTCACCATTGGCAAGAATCTCCTCCTTGGTAATCTTATCTGCAGATAAGTTGTCCAACTCTTTCTCAAATTCACGAGTCAGCTCTTCACTGGTGAGATTCTTACAGTATTGCTTTAAGGTATCGATTATGTGAACGCCTAATGGCTTGACTTCAATCTTTTTGCCATCAATATACTTCCTGTCATATAATTTGGCAATGATGTCTGCGCGGGTGGCCTTTGTTCCAAGATTCCTTCTCTCCAATTCCTTAATGAGGGATGCCTCATTATATCTTGCAGGAGGCTTGGTTTCCTTCTCTTCAGAGATGATCTTATGAATCTTTAGGAAATCTCCCTTTTTAAGTGGAGGGAATTCATCAGCTTCCTGTTTCTTAAATGGGTAATGCTTTAACCATCCTTCATGGGAAACCCTTTTTCTTGAGAAAACGAACTTTTCATTATTCACATTCAAGTTTACCTTCATGGTTTCCAGTTTGGAGTCCTCTGAGAAGACACTTATGAACCTATAAACAATCAGACGATAGATCTTTGCCTCATCAGGAGACAAGTTTGATGGCAATACCCCAGTTGGATGGATAGCAGGGTGTGCAGCATCATCCTTTTTACCTTCATTCGGCTTTAATGTTGCAGGCAAATCGAAGACATGTTTCCTAAACTCCTCATCCTTAGCAAGCCCTGCAAAAATCTCTTTAAATCCTAAGGATTCAGGAAGCTTTTGAGATGAGGTACGTGGATAGGAGGTATATCCTCCAACATACAGATTCTGAGCTGCAACTTGAGTTCTTTTAGGGGAAAATCCAAAAGCGGCATGCGCTTCAGACTGAAGGCCTCCTAAGTTAAATGGAATTGGAGGTTTCCTGATGGTTTCCTTAACGTTTACATTGCTTACGGTTGCATCAGCACCTTGACATTCATCAAAAATTCTTTTAGCCCTTTCCTCATCAAAGATCTTATCCTCAACATGATTTGCTATAATGTCAAAATCGGATTTGGCCTTGATTTGCCAATAAGGTTCCGGAACGAATGCCTGAATTTCCTTTTCCCTATCCACTAGAATGGATAAGGTAGGTGTTTGTACACGTCCTGCAGACAGGCTAATGCGCCTATAGGTGGCGGATTTAACCGCATCCATCAATGCAGAGGAAATATTCATCCCAAAGTAATAGTCCAGCATATGCCTTGCAATACCACTGTCAACCTGATGGGGATCAATATCAATCATATTGTTATATGCATCCACAATATCCTTTTTGGTTAATGTGGAAAATTTCATACGGGATGCCTTTGCCTCAGCATTATTGCCGCAGGCATATTTTAAAACATTGTATCCTATCAAAGTTCCTTCTACATCGTAATCGCAGGCATGAACAAATTTATCTGCATCTCTGGCAAGTTGCTTTATTGCATAAACGTAATCCCTAATGTATGCGCTATTCTTTTCCACCTCATATGCCGGAACCCATGTTAAATCAAAACCTAATCTATCTTTTGAAGTGGCAGAGGTTAAGGAGTAAAGGTGTCCAACTGCAGATAGAACAGTGGTCTTTTTACCATTATCCTCAAATTCCCAATAATTGATCTTTTTGGCAAACCTTTTCTTTTTGGCATTTGAAGAGAGGGCCTTCGCTATCTTCTCAGCAGATTTTGGTTTTTCTGAAATAATCACTTCATGCATATTATCACAAATAATAAAAATTATAAAATAAACTATATAAAAGAATGTAAAAAAATAGAATTCTATAAAAAACCGCAATTATAACAAATCATAAGCCAGTTTTTATAATTGTATTAATACCAGTTCTTATAAAATCTAAGAGATAAATTGAAAAATTTCAATTTTGAAGATTGTTTAAAATCATAAATACTTTATACATAAACATTATATTTAAGATTTTCGTTTTTGAACAATGCCTATTCCAAGATGATTATAATATTAAAATTAAAAAAGAAAATTAAAATAAAAGTGAAAAATCTAAAAAGAATTGAAATTATAATAAAATTCTAAAATAATAAAGAAATAGTTAAAAAATAGAATTTAAAGTAAAATTAAATAAAAAAAGAAAATTTATTTTTTATCCATCAGGTCTTCCTGATAAAAACCAAAGAAATTAGTGCAATATCCGCACATCGGATACTTGCCATAATGATAATGGGCCCCTTCATCACTATTCATATCAAATTCCTTTCCACAAGTATAACAAACTTCTATTTTTTGTTCTTTCTTATCAATATTTTCATTATCTACCATACTATCGCTCAAATATTTTCTTATTAAGAATCATGTTTGATTGTTTTAATTATTTAAATTGTTCTAATTATAATAAAATAAGATTCATCTATTATATAAATTATCTTATTATGAGAAAAAGCATAGAAAATTCTTAAAAATGATAAAAACGGAAAATT
>JAUNXF010000120.1 GCA_030539935.1 Methanobrevibacter sp. | reverse complement strand
AGATTTTAGAAAATTTAATATTTTTTTATTTTTCTTTTTTTTAAATAAGATTTTAGAAAATTTAATATTTTTTATTTTTTAAATAAAAAAAAGTGTTGATAGAAATTTAATTATTTTCTATCAATTAATAATTCACCAGCTACTCCAATGCTTTCTGGAGGTAAGGCTTCTACTAAAACGGTTATTGCTTCGATTGGCAAATTGTAAGCTTCCGCTACAGTTTCACTGACTTTTTTTACCATTTCTCTTCTATTTTCTATGCTTATATTTGGATTTCCAACAATTGTTACAACAGGCATTTTTTCACATCCTTTATTGGTTATTTAATTTTATTCTTTTTATTATAGATATTATTTTTCTTTTCTCCGTTTAATCACTTCTTAAATTATTCTATTTCTTCAAGTCTTAATTATTTTTTTAAATATAAACCATTTTATTAAGCCCTAATATTTTTTTAAATTTTAATCATTTATAAAAGTATAATTTTAAAATTCCGATTATAAAAATATTTATTTAATAAAAATTACATATTTAAATTTATTATTAAATACTTTCAGTGATATCATGTTTAAAAAAAGGTTTATTCGGGTTTTAATTACAATTTTTCTTGTTCTTTTAGCCATTTCTATTTATGGAACATTCTTTATGGATTTAAATGATGATTCATATGATATTGGCCATGATAATGTGTCTATTGCTGTAACTGGAGATGTAATGTTTGGCCGCAAGATGCCAGCTGTGTTGGATTCTGGTGAAAGCCCATTCAGATATGTTGAAAATGTAACCAAAAATGCAGATATACTTCTTGTAAACTTTGAAAACCCTGTAACAACTTCTACTTATGCTGTTAAAGGAGATGTGCCTTTAAAGGCAGATCCAAAGTATACATATTTATTGGCTGGAGCAAATGATGTTGTTGTAGCATCTCAAGCCAATAATCATGCTTTAGATTATGGAGAAACAGGATTGAATGAAAGCATTAAAAACCTAAAGGAAGCGGGCATTTATGTAATTGGTGCGGGAATCAATAGCGCTGAGGCCACTAAGCCAGTTGTCATTGAAAGTGGAGACAGAAAGGTAACAATATTGAACTATATGGATTCAGACAACTTTGCAGAATATAGGGGTGTGATGGATCCTGCAACAGCCAATTCATCAGGATACTCTGCATATGACTCCGAACTTGCTGAAAGACAAATTCAAGAGGCACGTGAAAACGGTTCAAGCATTATCATTGCATACCTGCATTATGGAAATGAGTATAGCAGAAGTCCAAATGACAATCAAGTTAAGATATCCCATGAATTGATTAATGATGGTGCAGACATTGTAATCGGGTCCCATGCCCATGTAACTCAGGGTGTGGAAATGTATAATGGAAAACCTATTTTCTACAATTTAGGAAATTTCATATTTGACCAATCAAATCCTGCTACACACATATCCTACTTCTTAAACCTAGACTTGGTTGAGGATAACTGTACCGTAACTTTATATCCAACTTACATATCCAATTATTTGCCTACTTTCATGGATGCAGAATCTGGAAAGGCATTAATTAACGGTTTATATCCTCAATGTGATGAAATGAATGTTACTGATGAAGGAACTGGTGTTTTAACATTTAAATTAGGGAATGTGACTAATGAAACCAGTTAGAAAGTGTATTATTATTGGTTAAATTAGGGATTGGCATTGAAACCAGTTAAGAAATTTATTATTTATCTTGTGATATTATGCTTGGTGAAAGAGAATTGAAAAAGATTTTTCCAGACTTTGAAGATTTAGTGCAGCCTTCCGGAATTGATTTGGAACTTGATGAGGTTTTCATTCAGAAATCTGGAGGATCATTAATTGACAATGAAAAGAACCTTCCTGAGATCGAGGCATTGGAAGGGCCAATATATACTTTAAAACCTCATACTGCTTATTTGGCATCAATTAAACGTAAAGTGAAGATTCCTAAGGGTTATACAATGTTGTATCTGCCAAGGTCCACTTTGCTTAGGTCCTTTGTTTCCGTTCAGACAGCTGTAGGCGACCCCGGTTTTTATGGAACCTTGATGTTTATGATTTATAATCATGGAGAATTTGATTATAAGATCAAATCTGGTGATAGGATAGCACAAGCTGTTGTTTTCCCTGTGGAAGGTTCAGGTGAATATAATGGTTCCTATCAGGAAGAGGAATGAAAAATCCGAAATATTTTTAAAGAAATTATGATGCGTTTTTAAATAGATTGCTAAGGTTAGAGGTTATTTACAATGAAGATTACAGTTGCAGGCGTAGGATATGTGGGACTTTCCCTTGCTGTCCTATTGGCTCAAAAACATGATGTTACAGCTATTACAACAACAGAATCAAAAGCAGAAAAGCTAAATCAGTTCATAAGCCCTATTCAGGATGATGAGATAGAAAGATTTTTTAAGGAGGTTCGTGAAGGTGAGAGAAAGCTTAATCTCCATACAACAACTGATAAGGAAGCTGCTTATAAGGATGCTGATCTTGTCATCATAGCGACTCCAACAAATTATGATGACGTCAATCATTTCTTTGACACATCTGCAGTGGAGGATGCCATAGAATGGACGCTAAAGGTTAATCCGGATGTTCTGATGGTTATCAAGTCAACAATACCAGTAGGCTATACAGAGTCTGTTCGGGAAAAGTATGGAGTCAGGAACATCATATTCTCCCCAGAGTTCCTTCGTGAATCAAAGGCACTCTATGACAACCTCCATCCAAGCCGTATAGTTGTTGGATGTGATGATGATCAGATGGAAGAGGGACAGTTGCTTGCTGACCTTCTTTTAGAAGGTGCTAGAGAGGAGGAGAAAAGATCAGGTTCTCCTGAGCAGGATATTCCAGTCTTGCTTTCACATTTAACCGAGGCAGAGGCCATTAAGCTCTTTGCCAACACTTACCTTGCAGTAAGGGTAAGCTACTTCAATGAACTTGATACCTATGCTCAAACAAAAGGCCTTGATACTCAGATGATTATTGATGGAGTATGTATGGACCCACGTATTGGAGGACATTATAACAATCCATCATTCGGCTATGGCGGATACTGTTTGCCTAAAGATACAAAACAGTTGCTTGCGAATTATAAGGATGTTCCACAGACCATGATAGAAGCTGTTGTTCATTCCAATTCAGTGCGTAAGGAGTTTATTGCAGATCAAATCATTTCAAGGAATCCTAAAACTGTTGGTGTGTATAGGCTTACCATGAAAAGCAATAGTGACAATTTCCGTGCATCTGCCATACAAGACATTATGAAGCACATTAAGGCAGAAGGAATTCCAATAATTATCTATGAGCCAACATTGGAGGACGGTAGTGAATTCCTCAGATCTGAAGTGGTTAATGACATTGACCGTTTCAAGAGTGAAAGTGATGTCATTTTAGCAAATCGTTTTGACTCACATGTTCTCGGTGATGTTGTGGATAAGGTGTATACAAGAGATCTCTTTAGGAGAGATTGATGGATTAGATATTATAGAATGCTGCATTAATAAATGATTAGGCATTTCTATTTTTTCTTTTTTTATCTTTAATTCTATTTTTTTTATTTTCTTTTGTCTCTTTTTTTTCTATTTTTTATAATATTTTTTTTCTATTCT
>JAUNXF010000119.1 GCA_030539935.1 Methanobrevibacter sp. | reverse complement strand
GAATTTGAATTATATTAAATGTGAATTATAAATTTTTTATTATTATAAGAATAATCCCCCTTTAATTTTAAGGTCATTATATGTATATCCGTGAATTTGTCCCTTCTGATTTGGGAAGGGTTTATCAAATAGAAGTTGAATCATTTTCCACTCCCTATGAAGTGTCCCTTCTTCAGCAATTGTATGAGATAGGTACAGGATTTCTCGTAGCCATTGAAGATGGTGAGGTTGTAGGGTATATAATCTTTTGGATTAAGGAAGAGGGTTTAGGTCACATAATTGCCCTTGCAGTTGATAAAAAATTCAGGGGCCAGCATATAGCCACTCGTTTGCTTATGATGGCAATGACCATTTTTAAAAATTGTGACATTCATAGGATTACTTTGGAGGTAAAGTCACACAATGATATTGCAGTTTCATTTTATAAAAAATTTGGTTTTGTAATCGATAGAAAAGTCCCCAATTATTATGAGGATGGATCAGATGCTTATGTCATGATTTTTAAAACAGATATGATTCATAATTAAAAAATTAAGTGTGAAGTTGCTTTATATTTTGTCGGAGTTCTATTTTTATATTTTTATTGTTTAGTCAAATCCAATCTATAGCTTAGGTTATTCTCTTTTTTTATTTCACCTAACCTTTTATTGATTTTAATGTATTCCTTTTCAACTTCCAATAATGAAGTGACTAGTCCCTCTCTATAGCTATTGACTTTTTTAGTGTCTAACAGGAATTTTTGTTGGGTGTATGGTTTGGATTTGATGATTTGTGAAATTTCTTTATCCTCCAACTCAATGTTGATTTCTAATTTGTCTCTAAATCTTTCAAATTCTTCAGCAGTTTTTGGAGATTTATCAATTTTATGCATGTTTATTAGATTCTGGGTGGATATCAATTCATCCAAATCCCTATCTTCATATGCTTCTTTTGAATTGTAAAATAAGTTTTCTTCAAAGCTTGTTGGTTCAAATAATAAATCCGGATGAATTTTTCTTATACATTCCTTATAGATGTTGTTCAACTCTTTAAAGTCTTGTTTTTTATTTAAGCTGTTTTTATGTTCTTCAATGATGATATTCACTTTTGCAGTTTCTGTTTCAAGCTCCAATTCCTCTTCCTTAAACTCATTTTCAATATGCTTTTCAATTTCACTCATATTGATTTTAGGCTTATTGATTTTTGTTTTATTGATTTTGATCTGATTCTCTTCCAAATCGTCATCTGCTTTATTGAATGGATTGGCAGATTGCTTTTCAATCATTTTATTAAGCAATTCGATAGTTCTTTTTGTTTTTTTAATTTTGAGTTTATATTCATTAATCTTGTATTTATAAACTCCAAATTTTAAAGCGTAATCTGTTTCAATTTCTTTGCATGTAAAATTTATCAAATGATCTTCTTCAAAGAGTTTGCTGGCAAGAATCTCTTTCAAATAGCTTATTTCATTTTCTAAGCCATTCATATACTCTTCACTTTGGGTTTTGTTTTGAGGTTCTGTCATTTTTTAACTCCTTTCATTGAATTAGATGATTTTTTTATTCATCTATAGAATTTTTTAATTACTTGCGTTTTCTCTGCCCTCTATCCAATCTTCTTGGACTGTTCTGATGGGAATCAAAATGTCTTGAATTAATATTCTTATGAAATTTTCTAGGTTTTCTATTTTGAATAGCCCTTTTTCTGGCTTTTTTCATCCTTCTTATTTCTTTTCTTCTCTTAATGCTTTTAATTATTTTTCTAACCACCAATAGGATTATAATTATTCCAATGGCTATTATTCCTATAGGCAAGACATCAAATATGAAGTTGCTGTAATACTTGTGGAATTCCATCTCTGAAGGGAAATTCATATTGCTTGCACTTGTGTCATCCTGTGTAAGCAGTGCAAAATTATAGACCAAATCATAATATCCTATGCTTGCCCCTTCATAATTAATTGAATCCGGGGCCTTTCCGTTTTCATTCATATAGTCTACGACTTCATCTGCCATGTTGTAGTAATCGTTGAATGAGTATTCCCCTTTTGTAAAGCTTGAATATTTTTGAGGATTGTCTGGCGCTTCAAAGTATGGAGGAACATCTAAGCCATATCCTGCAATATATGAGGAGCTCATGTATAATAATTGGGGTGTGGTGTATGAGCCATATAAGTCTTTCATATCCTCCCCATGTCCATCAACAATTTTTTTGGAATCTTCTGCCAAGTATTTTGGGTCTAGTTTATGATATACTATTAAATCAGTGTCCAATTGTTTATCATCGCTTGTTCCAGCATAGACTGCATTGATGATTTCATTTGCAATGTATTCATTGACTTCATCACTGTCATATGCAACCAGTCCCTTGTAGCAGTCATTAGGGTACTCTACTCCAGGTTGGATCAATGTTATTCCCGCATCATTTAGGAATTTACCAGGGCTTTTCACTGATGCAAAAGTGTAATGTGACCAATTATCGTCATATGATCTTCTGAGGAAATTTATGCTGTTCAAATCGAGTGTCCCTGCATTCACATAGATTATCTTTTTGTCGACTTTTGTGGAATAATCTGCAAGGTCTACCAGATTCCCTGCACATGCCCCTGCAATTGTAACTCCAACATCACACCTTGCAGCCATTAGCCGTGTCCCTTCTCCAGGATTTGAAGCTGAATCATCAACAACAACAATTATTTCCCCATTGGTTTTTGATTCAACCCTATTTTTTATATCATTCAGCCTGGCAAAGTCTGCATCATGCTCATGCAGATTATCTGATGTTAAAAATAATGTTGTTGCATCTGCACTCTCTGCAAATATTGGGCACAAAATGATTAATGACAAAAGGAATAATGCAATGATCTTTTTCATGGTCCAATCCCTTCAGTTTTGCATTCGACAGTAATTCAATAAATTTTTAAATTTCCATGTCCTCTTCTTCAAGAACCCATTTAATGGTGTCCAATCTTATGTCATTAGTCCAAATCATAGCATGGACTTGGTTTTTCAATTCGGCATTTCCTTCAATAGAAGCCTCTTCGTATTTTTCAGTTAATTCTTCAGCTCTTTCTTCAAATTTTTCAAGCAAGTCACGAACTTGGCTTTCGGAGCTTACTAAAGTGCTTGTTAACATAATTGATTGCAATTCAGAACCTGCAAGGATAACTTTAAGTTCATTGCTCAAGTCCTCTTCAGCTCTCAATCCTGCAATTTTATCATTCAATATTTCGATTTTCTCTCCAATTTCTTCTTTTGTTCTCATGTTATAATCTCCAATAAGTTTAATCTCAAATGCTTTCTTTTAAATCTTTCAGATCCAATATTTTTATAATGATTCATTTTTTTTAATTGTTATTTTTCCATGTCCCAATTAACTGGTTTTTTCTTTCGTCTTCCCCATTTGGTGGATTTCCACATACCTGTATTCCTTTTAGTCATGCCTTCCCTTAAGTCGATTCTTTCATCTGGCATGTCATTAGGATTGATTTCCTTTTTTTCAGTTAAATTGGCCCCACATTGGCTGCAAAACTTAGCATTGATGTCATAAAGCTTTGCTCCACACTTTGGACAAAATTGGTTCATTATTTCACCTTCAATTTTTAATTATTAAAAATATTTTTATAATTGTTAATTCTTAAATTTTTTAAATTAATATTTTT
>JAUNXF010000006.1 GCA_030539935.1 Methanobrevibacter sp. | reverse complement strand
CATTTCTTTGTTTAAATAAATAGTTTTATCAATTATAAGATTTATTTCTTCTTCCATTTTTGCGGTTAAATATACTTTTGGGTTATACTTTTTTAAGAAAACTCTAAGACCATTAATGTGATCTTGATGTCCATGTGTTATAAAAATACCTTTTATTCTTTTTTTATTCTCTTCATTTTTTTAAATATTCTTAAAATAATTTAGTTCTCTTTTCATTGATTTCTTGTTTTTTGCATTTTGGGTTTCGGTTTTTGCATTTTGATTTTTCATTTTTTATTTCAGTCATCTTATTTGCATTTTGGTGTGTATTTTTTGCATCTTGTTAATTTTGATAAGTATTCATTTATATAAGAATAAACTAAGTAATATTATCTAAAAACAAATGGAATTTCATTAATCATTTTAGAGAAAGAAAATTTTTAAATATCATAAATAAAAGGTTTTGTGTGATTTTATGTCTGAAAATGAAATTTATAGTAGAGCAGAAAAAATTGTAGATGAAAAAATTGGATTTTATCATCATTTGTACAGCTATATTGTTGTTAATGTGATCTTAGCTATTGTCAATATTGTTTTTTCACCAGAAAATTGGTGGTTTATGTGGGTTTCCTTCTTCTGGGGAATCGGTTTAGTATGCCATTTTATCAAAACCCATATCTTCATAGAAAAATTTGATGAAAAGTACAGAGACAAAATGATTGAAAAAGAAATGGAAAAAATTAGAAAATAAGGTATCTTGAAAATCAAATTGAATATTGCTTTATAATTTTGGATTGTTGTTTATGAAAGTGCAGCTATTTGTTTCAAAAGACCTGGAAGAGCCTTATGCTGAAATATACACAGATGTTTTAACTGACAATATTCAAAAGGCCATGGTTCTTTTAGAAAATGAAACAGAAGAAGATGATGAGGGAATCGCTGATAATTCTATTTTAGCAGTTAAGAAAGGACAGGACATTGTTCTTTTGGATTTTGATGACATCTTTATGATTAGGGTTGAAGACAAGCAAACCAAAGTCTTTACAGAAGATAGGGATTATTTGGTTAAAAAGCCTCTCTATCAAATCGAAGAGAGCTTGGACTCTAATTTCGTAAGGGTTTCAAAAACCACAATTGTCAATTTAAGAAAGATAAAAAGAGTGGCTCCCTCTTTAAAGGGAATGATGTTCATTGAACTTAAAAACGGTTTGAAGGATAATATTTCAAGAAAATATTTATCTGACTTTAAAAGTGCTTTGGATTTGTGACCTTATTGTGTGATGTTTTTTAAGGCGCTTTGGATTTGTGATCTTATTGATGTGATGATTTTAAAGACTTGAATTATAAATGTTTTAACTAATGTAAAGGTGGTTATATGAAATTAGATTTAATTGAAAGATTGTCAATGGGAGCATTTGTAGGATGCTTCATTGTAATGCTTGTAATAGTGTTGGGATCTTATGCAGCAGGTCCCCAAAATGTATCATTTAGTGGTGTAGAACTGATTAATGCATTCTTCGGATCCATTGTGGTTGGATGGGCATTCTCTTTAAGCGGTTTGATTTATGAAAAGGATGAAGTCCCATTTCCGCTTCAAGTCATTTTCCAAATGGTAATAGGTATGGGCGTATTGTTTGCTGTTGCAATCTATTTAGGTTGGATGCCAATTAGCTTAGGCATTGGCCCAATCATTACTTGGGTTCTAATAGCTTGTATCTTTGCAGCAGTGTTCTGGTTTGGATTCTACATTTATTACACTCTTCAAGCAAGAGACATAAATAAAAAATTGGAATTATCCAACAAGCTTTAATAGTCTTCGACTATAAAACCTTGACCAAAATATTTAGTAGTTGGGACTGGTCCAACTATTGCTTTTTTTATCTTTTTTTTAACTTTTTTTAACTTTTTAATTTTTGGGATTGTTTTATTTTTATCTCATATTCTTATTTTTTAGTGACTCCAGTCAATGTTCCATCTACAATGCAGTCAAAGTCAACTTTGTCAAGCCATCCCGCTTTGGTGAACATGTCCATGTAGCCTACACCGATTATCTTGCCGTCTTCCTTGAGGATTTCATTGATTGTTTCATTCAAGTCGTCAACATCTACATTGGCTTTAGGCATTGTAAGTCCACCTAACAATACAACAGCATCAGATCCATGTGGGTCAGAAACCTCTTCATTAAGCTGCATGCCATATGGCTTGAATTCAAACTGATGGCAGGTTTCAATCTTTGTTGAAGAGATGAAATGGGCTTCCTTATCCCTTATGGCATATGAGAATAAGGCTGCAAATGGTGTGCAAACTCCTGGTGTGCCTAGAAAAGTGACTTTTTCAACATCTCCGACTGCTTCCTTGAATGCTACAATGTTTCCGTTCAATCCTTTAAATTCACTAATTACTTCCATGATTCCACATCCTAATAGTTTTTAGTTAATTAGTAATTTTTAAATAAAAATATTTAAAACTTATTTTATTTTTCCACCATCATTTAAAAATAATATATAAAACCTTTTTGTTTTTTCACCTTCATTTAAAAATAAATATATAAAACTTATTTTAAAATTAATAATGATGAAGACTATAGCAAATGGATTGGTTCTAAAAGGGATTGGTTTAAATCCCTCAAAGGAAAACATTGTCATTGATGACGAAAACAGGATAATTGAAATCTCTAAGGATGCTTCAGAAGGGGAGATCATTGATGCATCCGGCAAGATAGTTTGCCCAAGGTTCATAAATGCACATACCCATATTGGAGATTCAATAATCAAGGATGAGGGGGATGGGCTAAGCTTGGATGAAATGGTCAAGCCGCCTCATGGGATAAAGCATGTTGCATTGGAATCTGCAGATGATGATGAGCTCATTGAAGCGATGAGAGAGACAATGTGGGACATGCACAATCTTGGAATCAGCCATTTCATTGATTATCGTGAAGGTGGCATTGAAGGTGTCAAGCTTATCAAGGAGGCATCAAAGGACATTCCGATAACTCCAATAATTCTTGGAAGAGACAGTTCCTTTTATGGTGAAGATCCTAACTACCATCAAGTTAAAATGGCTATCAGAAAGCTTCTGAAGCATGCTGATGGAATTGGATTAAGCGGTTTTGGAGAAATTGATACAACAGTTGCTGAAATAATCTGTGAAAAATGTGAAGCAGCAGGAAAGATATCTTCAATTCATGTGGCTGAAAGTGAAAGCAACCAATATGTATCTTTGGAAAAGACAAGTAAAACCGAACCTCAAAGGGCATTTGAAGCGGGATTCAATCAGGTTGTCCATATGACCAATCCAAAGAATGATGACATCAATCAGCTTTCCAAATCAAATAGCTCTCTCACCATTTGTCCAAGATCAAATGGTGCATTGAGTGTTGGAATAATTCCACTTTTTGAAGTGTTGAAAACAGGAGTTATGCCTTTGATTGGAAGTGACAATATAATGATAAATAGGCCTAATCTTTTTAGAGAAATGGAATTTACATTAAAGATAATGAAGGGTTTCTCTAAGAGTTACATAGCGCCTATTGAAGTGTTGAAAATGGCAACAACAAATGTATGTGTAAACAGTCCATTATCTTCAAAAATCAGTAAATCATACATTGAAGTAGGTCAAAAAGGACAATTCATGATCATTAATCAAAAGTCAAACAATCCATATCTTAGTTTGATTAATAGAACTGAAGTAAATGATATTGTAAAGATACTTTAATAAAAGAAATATAATTTAAATGTTTTGATTGAAGTTATATTTATTTAATTAATTTAATTTTTAATAATAAGCTTGTGATAAAATGAGTGAACAATTATATAAAAAGATCTTATTGCCAACAGATGGCTCAAAATACTCAGACATATCTGAAAAGCATGCATTATCAATTGCAGCTACAAATAATTCTGAAATAATTGCATTAAGCGTAATTGAAAACTCTTTTTCAATAGGCCTTCCAGATACCGAAACCATTTCAGAAGTGAACAGATTGCTTAAGGAAGAGAATGAAAAGAACCTTAAGAAAGTGGAAAGGCTTCGAGATGAATGTGGTGTGAATGTAAATATCACTACAATGGTTAAGGAAGGTTCTCCTGCAAGGGTAATTCTCGAAACCATTGATGAGGAAGACATTGACCTTGTTGTTATGGGAAGTTCAGGAAAGAGCGGAATTGATAAGTTCTTGATGGGCAGTGTAGCAGAAAAGGTCGTCAAGTCTGCAAAATGTTCTGTCTTAGTTGTTCATTGATTGCATTGAATGGGAGTTTCAAATGAAGGAAATAGAATTTGACTTGGAAAACAACCCATTCATTAACTTCCTGTCCTCAAGATACACCATGTCTGCAAGGGTCAATGTTGAAAACTTGTGGATTAAATCAAAGGAGCAGGACTTGTCCTTTTTTGTCATGTCACTGGGAGCGTTGATGAATGCATTGAATGATATTCCTCAAATGAGAAGAAGAATCATTGATGGCAAGGTCATTGAATTCGAGTCATTGGATGCAGTTTGCCCAATAATGGATAAGGAGGAGACAGTCTTTAAGGAAATAAGGATAGAAGGTCCTCAAAGATTCTACAACATTCTAAAATGGCATGATTATGTTGTGGATTATCAGCTTAATGTTTTGGAAGGAGTTGATAAGGCATTTGATGTGGATACAATGGAAAGGGATAAGATAAACATTGCTAATTTTTCATGCATCCCTTGGGTTGATTTCGATTCAATCACCAATGCAACTGCTGCGGGAAATGCAATCCAACCTTTAATCACTTGGGGAAAGGTCAATGAGAATTATGAGATGACTGTATCCATAACAGTTAGCCATATCTTTGTAAATGGGTTGGAACTGGCTAAGTTCTATAAGAATGCTCAAGAGAACTTTGACAGTTTATTATAACTATTTTTTTATTTTTTATTTTCTTTTTTTCCATTCAAGAAGCAGTGATTAAGATTTTATTTTTGCCCATTTTTCAAAATATTTTTTACAATAATTTCTAATTTTTTCATAAAATTATTTGATAATCAACTAAGTTAATTTTTTTATCACTAATTTTTTCCATTTTATACTAAAATTATTTAAATGATAAACAATATATTAACAAATGTATAATAAGAATACTACTTTTTGTTAAAAACTTATAACAAAAATTATATCGGTATGTGATAATTAGGTGTGAAAAGATAAGAAAATAAAATGAATTGAAATTATCACAATACCTGTTTTAATCTTATTTAAAAATCAATTAGGTGTTACTTATGAAAGTAAAAGATGTAGCTTCTACAGATGTTATTCATGTAACTGTTCCAGGAAGCAGAGAAGATGCTTTAAGAATCATGAAAAAAGAGGATGTATCTGTAGTGCCTGTTATTAAAAATGATACTAACAAATTAGTCGGGATATTAACTCGTTCTGATATGATCACCAATCCTGATGAAGAACAAATTGCTATGTTGATGACTAGAGATTTAATCACAGCAAAAATGGATGATGAATTAAAGACCGTTGCAGAAAAGATGGTTGAAAACAACATTAGAAGAATACCTGTTGTTAATGATGATGATGAATTGGTCGGTATTGTAACTTCTTTTGATATTGTGGCTTTGGCCATTGCAGATATGGGCATTAGCGAACCTGTGGAAAACTATATGATCAAGACCATTCCTGCAACTTGGGATGAGACTCCATTGAATGTTGCATTTGAAGTGATGAAATTCTTCGGATTGAAGTCTGTAATCGGATTAAACTCAAACAACAGAATGACCGGTATCTTGACTGAAACCGATTTCATTGCTGAAAGTGAAATCATCTCTGAAAGAACTGAACACAGCTCTTCTGTAGGTACTGAAGGAGACAAATGGTCCTGGGACAGCACTTCCGTATTGTACATTGAGAAAAACCATCTCAAGTTCACTGACAAAGTGTTCAAGGATGTTGCAGTTAAGGATGTTGTGACTGCAAACACAAAAACAAAAGTCTCTGTATGTGCTGAAAAGATGAGATCCCTCGATGTGGAACAATTGCCTGTTTTAGGAATCGAAGGGGACCTTGTAGGACTCGTCAGAGCAAGTGACTTAATTAGAACTTTACTCTAGTTTTAATTAACTCTTTTCTTTTTTTATTATATTTTTTCAATTTTTTCATTTTAATCAACTCTTCTTTTTTATTATTTTCTCCAATTCTAATTTTTACAATCAATAGCATTTTTGTTTCATATGTTGCAAACTTTTTAATTTATATTGTTAACCTTGTAAACTTTTCACAAGTTATTTATATTATTTTTTATAAAGATTTATTCATATTATTTCATTTAAAAAACGATTTCTCATTAATTTTATAAATAGTTTATTTAAATGAGTGATTTTAAGGTGAAAATGATGTTTAATGATTATAAAAAAGGATTGCTCATTTTTTCATTATTATGCATTCTAATATTAAGCTTGGGAGCAATATCCGCTTCTGATGATTTTGACAATCAGATAGGGGATGTGGATTCCTCAATCGATGATGATATTGGAATGGCTGATGAAATCAATTCCAATAATGAAATAAATGACAATGATGATATTGAAACAGACATTGAAGAAGATATTTTGTTTGAGGAGGACCCATCAAACCCAGTAATTATAGATGGCGGAACTTCTCAAGACATTCAAAATGCAGTAAATAATGCAAACGATGGAGATACAATAGAACTTTCAGGATATTTTGAAATTAATGATTCAATTTACATATCTAAATCAATAGCAATTCATGGAAATGGAGATACAATCTTGAATGCCCATAAGAATTCTCAAATTTTTTCCTGTGGCCAAAATGTCCTATTTGATGGCTTGACCCTCATCAATTCTACAAGAGCCATTTACGGCAATATGAATATTAATATCACTGTCCAGAATTGTCGTTTTGAGAATAACTCTGCAGATAATTTTGGTGGTGCTGTTTGTTTTTATGGGGAATATGCAAGCTTTATTAATTGCAGCTTTAAGAAAAATAGTGTTTTTTCCACCAGCAACAGATATGGGGGCACCATTTATTCTGAAGGAAAGTTAAAGTTTGACGGATGCACTTTTGAAAATACAGATGTTGATAGGACAGATGGCCGTATCGTATATTGTAAAAACTATTGTAACATAATCAATAGTCGTTTTGTCAATAATGCGGTAAAGCTATCAAATGACTATCGCATTATCTATGCTAAAACTTGCAATATCCAATCATCTAACTTTACAAATAGCCCAGGTGTAATTAAGGCAAGAGGCAGATGTACCGTTAAGGATTCAAACTTTATGGATTGCACTTTAAATCTTTATGATCGCCAAATCAATGGGGGTGTCATTTATTCGTCCAAAAATTGTTCTGTTGTGAATTGCACATTCAAGAATAATTGCCTCATTTCTGTAGATGGGCACGGAGGAGCCATATTTTCAACTGGAAATTGTACTGTTGCAAACAGCACATTCATCAATAATTCCGCTCGTTTTGGTGCTGCCATTTCATCCTATGGCAATTGCTCTGTTGTGAACTGCAGTTTTCAGAAGAATAGTGCAGTGGGAACTTTAGAAAATGTAAATTTGGTTGAGAACTCCACTTTTTACAATAATAAGAATTCCACTATTACTTATGGTCATAGTTTTGGCAAGATTGATGCATATTTCCATAAATTAAGTGATGGCAATTTTTCCAATAAGTATTCCATTGTAAATTGCCGATTTGAAAACAATCCTAAGGGTGTAATTGCTTCATCTTATCATAGTTCAACTGCAAAATTATATATTACCATTTCTGTTGACAATTGCAGTTTCATCAATAATAGGCGTGCACATTCAGGCAGTGTATTTGCAATTGGGACAGATGATTTTAGAAAATTCATTTATACACTAAAGATCAATAATTCAATTTTCACAAACAATTCTGTCTATGGAACCGTAGATCATGATTATAATCACTATAGCAATGGTACCATTTCTTATGATTATTCCTTATCTATGAAGCTCAATATAACAAATTGTAAGGGTTTAGGTAAAAATGCAAATGATTATAAATCCAAATCCATTATTAAAGCTTCACCAATTTCCTTTGTTTATAATGGTGGCAAATATTTGGTGGTTAATCTAACAAATTATAAGATGAGGTATTATAGGAATGCTCCACTTGTAATTAAGCTAAATGGAAAGACATATAAGAGAACTACAGACAGTAAAGGCCAAGTAAAATTGCCAATTAATTTGGCTCCTAAAAATTATACTGTCTCAATCAGCTTTGCAGGAGATGACTTTTTATTTAAATCTTCCAAATCCCTTAAGATTACAGTCAAGAAGGCCACTCCGAAGATGACTGCATCTGCCAAAACATTCAAGGTTGGCACAAAGACCAAAAGCTATGCAGTCACCTTTAAGACCAATCAGAACAAGGTTTTCAAAAACACAAAACTTAGCCTAAAGGTCAACGGAAAAACATATGCAGTCAGAACCAATGCAAAGGGAATCGCAACCTTCAAGATCACTAACCTTAAGAAAAAGGGGAAATTCAAGGCAGTGGCAAGCTTTGCAGGAAGCAGCTACTATAATAAGGTAAGCAAAACCGCAACAATTACAGTCAAGTAGATATTATTAATATCTGCTTTTTTTCTTTTTTTAGGACTTTAAGTTTTTTCTATATTTTTTTCATTTTTATTCTTTTTTTAGATTATTAATAAAATTTTTCATTTTTTTAAAAATTTAAAATATTTATATGAGTTCTAATAAATGTTTTAGTATTCAATTTTATAAAAAAGTCTAATGATGAATGAAATATTTTAATTTAATTATTTTTATGTGATAAGATGTCTGATGAACCTATTTTAGTCATAAAGGATAATGATTCAACAATCGGGATAAGGGCAAGGATTGGAGATGAGTTCTCTGAACATGAAATCCAATTGAATGTCATACTTGCATATTATTGGGACAATGGCCTTCCAGTCATTGAAAACATTATAGGCCTTTTTGAATCTTCTCTAAAAAGAACAATAAATGATGTCATTCCACATGAAAATCTTTTTTTAAAGTACAATCTCATAACTGATGATGAAATAAGTAAAGCAAGCAGATTTGAAATTCACTTGAAAGAGGTCAAGGCAGACAACCAAAGCTTAAGGCTGGATGGAAAGATACTTGCTTTAAAGGGGCTCACATCAAAAGAGGAATACTCCAAAGGCATCTTAGATAAAATAAACATTCTAAGCAGTAATAATGGGTCTGATAATGAAGAGGACTGGAGAGAAAGTGATTCAAGAGTGGAAAAGTTAGTCGAAAAGACCATTCCAACTGAAAAGAAGATTTCATTCAAGGACTTTGCAAGAGAGCAAAGATTAAGGAATGGAAAATAATTCAAATGTAGAAATTAGTTAAAAAAAATGTAAAAAATTAAAAAACAATGATTAAAAAATAGTTAAAGAAGAACTTTAAACAGCTCTTCTAATTTAAAAAATAGTTAAAGAAGAACTTTAAACAGTTCTTCTAATCAAAGGCAAAATCTTGACTAAGGATTCCTTGGCATCGACTTTGTCCCTATTGTTTTCAATGCTTATCTTTCCGTCTCTAAATATCTTGGACTCCTTTTCGTCAACATCCAGTTTGATGTAGCCGATATCTTCAAAGGATTGAACATTGCTTATATGCTCATTTTCATTCTCTTCAATTATTCTGACGGTTTCCTGAATGTTTATTCCAAATGGCAATCTTTTTCTTAAGGTCAGATTGTTGGCTCCAATTTCAAGCTCCTTGTCTTCAATGAGGCTTTCCTTATTTTTGTCCACTATAAAGTTGAATAGGATCTTCTCATATTGGGCCAATTGAAGTTCATTGACAATTGATTCAATTCTCTTTTTCTCTAAAACAATTCCAATATTGTCCAGTTCAACTGTTGCAACATTATTGCTTTCCCTTAGCTTGGCTGTTTGGGAGTTTGTCTTTTCCTTAATGAAGCTTTCACAGTAATCGATTCTGTTGACCTTGTCCATTGTAACGGTTTCATTTGTTTTCACTCTTGTTGCAAGGCATGTTGTTGACCTTGAATATTCTATATTGCTTTCTTCAAGGAACTTGTGAATCTCATAGGTTTCAAGTTCAGCTTCAATGAATGGACTTTCAATCTCAAACTCATATTTCATCAGTATCCCTGGCCTGTCATGGGTAAGGTCTGTTATATTGTTTCCGTCTATGATTATTTCATATCCTTCTTCATTAGCCAGTTGTTTTATGGCACCATACATCAATCTTCTGCACACTAAACATCTTTGTGGAGTATTGTTGACTATATCCCCCTCCATATCAAGGAAATTATTTTCTATAATTTCATGTCTTACTCCAAGTTCGGATGCTCTCTTTTTTGCAAATTCCAAAAATCCGCTTGGAAAAATTTGATTGTCATATGTTATTGCAAGCACATCACAGTCCACTTCCTTTGCAAGATATGCAAGGAGTGTGCTGTCTGCCCCTCCAGAGAAAGCTAACGCTATTTTCTGATGGTTTTTTAGTATTTCCTTCACTTTTTCTATTTTCTGATTGGTGTTCATTTTCATCCTCAAATTAATTTATTAAAAAATTCATCCCTCTTGACAAATTTTTTTGATGTTTTAATTTGATAGTCTGGTGAATTTATTATTATTAAATTGAAATAATAAATTAACAATTGTTATATTCTTTACATTATATAAATTTTGCTATTGATTTTAAAATTAGATAGCTGAAATGTCCAATAATCTTAAAAAGTATGATTGGCCATGAAGCTATTCCTCATTGGAAATGCTTTTTATATGCTCTAAAACTTCAATGGCATCCAAATATTTGATGTCTTTCTCTTTCAATACAAAATCGATGAGTTTGGTTTTCCTTTCATCTTCCATTTCCACTTTGGAAAAGATGTTCTGATATGATCTTTTCGGATAATAGATTTCCTTGGCAATATTGTGGATATTGTCCTTTTCCTCTTCTGTGATGATTCCTTCATCTACAGCTAAATTAAGCTTATAGTCAACATTTACAAGAGCTTCGGAGATTGGGACATTTCTTTCTGGGTCAAAGCTAAGTGCCACATCATCATCTGATGTTATTTTTCCTGATCTGTATGCCTTGTAGACATATCCTATGCCTATCATTCCCAAGTCATCCAGTTCAGATGCCCTTAGGGCTCCCATACTGCTTCCCCCTACAACAGTTATTCCCTTATCCAAGGCTTTCATAATCTCCTTATGGGCAACTGCTGGAGAGTGGTGGAAAACCCCATCTATTATTCCTATTATGTCTGGCTTTTCACTTATCGCCTTTAGGATGTCTCCCCTTTTAACTGGAGGCCTGTAATCAGCATCCAGTATGGTTTTGGCTTCATCTTCCAAAATGGAAAGGCCTAAATATACAATAATTTTAGTCATCAGACCAATCCTCTTCTTGCTTTTCTGTCATATTCCAAAGCCCGGGTTCCTAATCTTTCCTCATCCAATGAATACAGTTCCGCCTTTGGAATGATTACCCTTGCAACATTGATTCCAATTTCCTCCCTTGTAAGGTCTGTGTATAGGATCTGTTTGAATCCGGCTTTTTGAACCTCTTCAATGCTTGTTTCAATATCCCTTTTGATTGAATGTGAGCTTTTATCCTCAATGTCTTTAAGATCAATTGTTTCTTCCTCTTTTTCGAAATAGTGTCTGTTCATCTTTTTCATGCGTTCATAGCCGGACTTTCTCATGAAGTCCGCCCTTATTGTGTCTTCACGGGTTCCATGAATCTGGGTTGCCCTGCTTTGTGCAACTTCAGTAAGTGCCCTGATGACAGCAACTTCAGGGTTCAAGTGGGTTCCGACACCTAATGTCAATAGTGCAGGGTCCTTAAGGACTGTGTCATCAGCACTTGCAGCTATTGTGGTTATCTTCAAATCGGCAGTCAAGTCCATAAGCTTGATGTTGATTCCTTGGGAGTGGAACTTGTCCAAAAGCTCATTGATGATGTCATTTTCAATTGTGTCCTGATTGATTTCCCTTTTGTTTCTTTTGGTAAGTTCAAAGATGCTCCATGCATCCCTTTCAACAACTTCAAAGATTCCATGCAAAACTGATTCCTCTATAATGTTTCCAGATGCAAGGCCATTGGTGTTTCCCTTAAAAATAGCTATTGGACTAGGGTTGACTTCCCTTGTTGGAACATATGGGTGGAAAACCGCATTTGACGGCACATGAATGATTTCTTCACTTATGATGTCTTCTGCCTCTATCCATTCAAGCCTTGAATTGGCCACATTTTCATTGCCATAGTTCTTTGGCAAAAGGAGGTCTCTTGGGTCAAGCACATTATTGGAGGTGGACGGATCATTTATAAGGTTATTGTATGTGTCTACAAAGGTTCTTTCTGAATCCTTGTCTTGCCTTTCTGCAGAGTACCTTTCGAACCCTTCCATCATTGCAGATGCCTTTGCCTGCTCTCTTGTTGCACCCTTTCCTGCATATACGCTCACTCCTCCGGACTGTGCAGTTGGGCGAATGGCTGAGAATACTGGAATCTTCACTCTGTCCAGGTCGGTGATTTCAGTCAGTCTGGTTATTCCTGCAGTTCTTAGCTTTTTCTCATTTATTTCAATTGTTTCCTTTGGGTCTCTCACTCTATGAGTTCCCTTAAAGAATTTTATTGGAATGTCTTCAAACATGTTTTTTATCCTTAGCTATTTTTAAAAAATAATTCTGTCTAATAGTTATATTATATTTGTGATTATTTATAATTATTATTAATTTTTCAATGTTTTCATAGTTTAATTTTTAAATAATGAAAATTAATATTTATTTGAAGATATTCAACAATTCATGATTTTTAATTTTCAAAATTTTTAGAGGCCTTTAAATGAAAGACAGGGAAAATGACATTCATAATTTTCACATAAAAAACATTCTAAAAAAATTAGAGGAAAAAGATCAGGATGCAATGCTGGTGGCTAATTTCAATAATATTCATTATCTTTCAGGATATTTGTCAACAAGCTTTGCATTTTTAATCATTAAGGAGAATCCAATCATATTTGTTTCTGAAATGGATTTGGAAAATGCAAGGAACACATCTTCCATTGACATTCTAAAGTATGAATCCTTTGATAAGATTATTGAATATCTTAAAGAAGAGGAGATAAGGAATTTGGCCATTGAATCAGATTTGACTGCAAATGTCTATCAAAAGTTCAAGGAATTCAATCTCACCATTTCTGATGCAATATCAACTGAAAGGATGATAAAGTCTGATGAGGAGATTAATAAGATCATTAAGGCAACTGAAATTGCACATAAGTCCCTGATTGAATTGGATGTAAGGTCAAAGCAGGAAGAGGGAAAGGAGGAATGGGAATGTGCCTATGAATTAGGCTATCTTATGAGGAGAAATGGTGCAGGTGTCGAATCATTTGATACAATATTTGCATCTGGAGCCATATCCTCACTGCCTCATTCAACTCCAAGGCAGCATGCATTGGAAACTCCTGTTTTGGTGGATTATGGGTGCAAATTTGAAGGGTATTGCTCTGACACTACAAGGACATTCCTCTATACAGAAAGGCAGGAGGAGATATCAGATATTGTTCTTGAAGCTCATGATAAGGCCATTGATGCAGTGAAGGCAGGTGTTAAGGCCTGTGAGGTTGATAAGGTTGCAAGGGACATCATTGCTGAATATGGGTATGGCGACAAATTCATTCACAGCACAGGCCATAGCTTAGGATTGGACATTCATGAAAGCCCTACCTTATCATTTAGGGATAAGACTGTTTTGGAGAACAATATGGTTGTTACCATAGAGCCTGGAATCTATCTTGAAGGTGAGTTTGGAATAAGGATAGAGGATATGGTTCTGGTGGATAAAAAGGGTAAACTGATTGGCGATTTGCCTCAGATATTATAATCCCCTTTCAATCTTAACTATTTTTATTTTTTACTATTTTTCATTCTGATTATAATTTCATTAGATTATATAAATTCACTATTTTTTTATTATTTCCAATAAAATTATATTTTCACAAATCATTTTAATTTTACAGAATAATTATAATTTTGCTTATTTTTTAAAATATTATAATTAAATTGTTTTTTTAAGTCTGTAAATAGGTTAAATTTATTAATAACTTATACAAACCTATTAACAATGTTAATTGAAGATTTAATAATTAAATTATCAGATATAATTGAAAATAAGATTAGCCAATCTATTTTGATTGGCTTTCAGGAATACTTGCTTAAGGCAGGAATATTTACATTGGCCTCTCATATATTGGCGGTCATCTTAATTGTCTATGTCCTATCTATTTTTCTATTCATGTTATTTTCATTAATATTCTCAATTAATATGGTCTTTTCTATTGTTGTGGCAATTTCCATTCCTACAGTGACATTTGTTCTGATCTTATTCATGAAGATAGAAAGAAGGGCAAGTGAAATAGAGAATTCCATTCCAGACTTCCTAAGGCAGCTGTCCTCTATGCTGAAGGTAGGCTTAAGTCTGGAAAATGCATTGATCGACATGTCCAATCATGGAAAAGGACCATTATATGATGAATTGAGGCGGGTCGTTGTGGAAATAAGGATGGGAAAGAGTTTGGATGAATCATTCAATAACATGGCAATGAGACTAAATTCAAAGGATTTGGAGCGCAGTTTTAAGATCATATTGAATGCCCGTAAAAGTGGAGGGTCACTATCGGATGTCATTCTTGATGTCAGTGATGACTTAAGGGCCATGCTAATACTGAAGAGAGAGCGCAAGGCAAGTGTAATGATGTCAATCATGTTTCTCATCATCGCTTCCACATTTGCAGCTCCCTTTGCACTTGGAATGGTTGGAGTATATTCCTCATTTATGATTGAATTGGGAAAGGGAGGGACCATCTGTGAAGTTGCTCCACTTGCAGCAGAGATTTATCTGATTATCCATTCCATTTCTGCAGGATTTCTGATAGCATTGATTATGTATGGGGATTTGAAGAAGGGGTTAAGGTATTCCATTCCAATAACCTGTTGTGCCTTTTCAGTGTTTTATGCAATCAATAATTTTGGAGCAGGCTTCTTTGGATTGGTCTAGTTTGGTGAGATTATGAAAAATAGTTTATTTTATTCTATCATCGATTCCTTTGGAGATGATAATGGGCAAGGCTCTGTAGAGCTAATATTAATCATAGGAGGAATCATTGTAATCATTCTTCTTGTGGTTTCAATGTATAAGTCATATTTGGTAGATTTGGGAAGTGAGATTGATTCTAATGAATTGAATGCTTTAAACGGTTCATTTAGTGATATTGCTTCCAGATTTGAATAATTTTAAAATTTTATCATTAAGATATATACTTTAAAAAACATATAGGATATTGAGTAATTTCAATATTTTTGAAAGTCTAAAATTTAAGAAATTAATTAAATAATTTGGAGTTAGAATCATGAAATTCTTAATTAATGGTGAATTTGTAGATAAATCAGACCATTATGATGTCATTAATCCATATAATGGAGAAATTGTGGATACAGTTCCAATAGGATATAGAAGTGATGTTGATGATGCTGTTGAAGCAGCAAACAGTGCAAAAAAGGCATTGAATGAATTGTCTGCAAAGGAAGTCTCAATCAGATTATATGATGCTTGTGAAGAGCTTGAAAGGGAAAGCGAAAATATTGCAAAGCTTATAGTTATGGAAGCTGGAAAGCCCTATAAGCAAGCTATTGTAGAACTTCAAAGGTCTGTTGAAACATTGCAGTTTGCAGCTGAAGAGGCTAAAAGGATTTATGGGGAATCTGTACCTATAGATGCTACAGGCTCTGTCGATGCAAGGTTTTTGGCATTTACAAAGAAGGTTCCCCTTGGTGTTGTAGGTGCAATTACCCCATTCAATTATCCTGTTAACCTTGCATTGCATAAGATAGCTCCAGCCATTGCAGCTAAGAATGCTGTTGTCATGAAGCCTTCTATGGAGGCGCCACTTGCTGCATTAAGATTGGCGGAAATAATCAACAATCACTTTCCAAATGGTGTAATAAACTCTGTAACTGGATATGGCAGTGAAGTTGGGGATGCAATGGTTGTATCAGCCGGCATAAATAAGATCTCATTTACAGGCAGTGTAGCCACTGGACTGTTCATTTCATCAAGGGCAGGAATGAAGAAACTGACTATGGAGCTTGGAGGTAATGATCCATTGGTTGTGCTTGAAGATGCTGATGTTGAAAAGGCAGTGAGTGCAGCTACATCAGGGGCATTTCTCTTCTCAGGACAAGTTTGCATAGGTGTAAAAAGGATAATATTGGATAATGTGATAGCTGATGAATTCATAGATTCATTTGTAAAGGAGGCAAGCAGATTGAAGATGGGGGATCCTATGGATGAATCAACTGATATTGGTCCGGTAATCAATGAAAGTTCAGCCATTCACATTGAAACTGCCGTTAACAGTGCAATTGGGGATGGTGCAGAATTGATGCTTGGTGGAAACCGTAAGGATTGCTTCTATGAGCCTACCATTTTGGATAATGTGAACATGTCTATGGACTTGGTTGCAAATGAAACCTTTGGCCCAATTGCACCAATCATTAGGGTTGATGGAATTGATGAGGCAATTAAGGTGGCGAATGATACCCAATATGGCCTTCAGGCAGGAGTGTTCACTGAAAACATTCACAGTGCATTAAGGTGTGCAAATGAAATAGATGCAGGTTCCGTTTTGATCAATAAGGAATCAACATTCAGAACAGATGCTATGCCATTTGGAGGATTCAAGTCAAGCGGAATGGGCAAGGAAGGAATCAAATATGCAGTTGAGGATATGTGCAAGACCAAATTGATTGCATTCAATTGCAGGTGATTTGTTTTTATTTGGTCTTATCGATCGGTTTCAATTGCAGGTGATTTGTTTTATTTTTTTTTCTTCTGATTGCATTCAATTGCAAATAATTTAATAAAGTATTAATTTAAAGAAAAATAAACTAATAATCAATCAGAAACTTAAAGAATTATTTAATTTAAACTTTATCAATCGTGATATTATGTGGGATACTGCTAAAGATTATAGGATATTAGTGGCTATGCATGCTCGTGAATTGTTTTTAAGAACCGTTCAGACAGGTAGCTTTAGAGGCAATTGGAATAAGAAGGGTGCTATTGAGGAGACTAAAAAGATGGAGCCTGATTTAAAGTCTTTGCTTTACTGCTATCTTGAAGGAGACACTTTGGCTAATTGTGAAGATGTTGAAAAGCTTGAGGAGAAGGCTCATAGAATCATCACTTTCCTTGGAGGTGAGGATTGGGCTCATAAGTTTTTGAATGGCGCCCCAAAGGATGAAAGGGAAAAGACAGAGGAGAACATTGCAAAGGTTAGATTTTTCCTGGACACCATCTTAGGCCTCAGATCAAGATTTAAGTTTGGGCCAATTGAGGACCCAATCATCGGAATTGACGTCAAGGTTGGAGAAATCATGAGTGTCAGCAAGCATCCTAAGGCGGATTCACTAATGATCTGCAATGTAAATCTTGGTAAGAGGGCCTTAAAGGTGGTCACCAATGATTTGACAGTCAAGGAAGGCAATAGGGTAGGGGTTTCCCTGCTTCCTCCTGCAACATTCATGGACATTGTTTCCGAAGGCATGTTCTTGGGAATGAATGGTAGCATCTTAAAGGATGTTCAAGGGGAATTGGGTCAAATGCCTAATGGAATACCTATGGAATCATTGAATGAAACCAAAAACATGATAACAAACTTTTTGGAAAGCTAATCTGAACTTTTAAAAAAGCTTTATAAAGATTCCATTTGTTTTCATATTTCCCTTTTTATTTTCTTATTTTTTCTTAATTTTTTTTAAGTTTTATTCTTAATTTATCAAACTTAATTAATATTTTTTCTTAAAATTTATATGATTTTTCATTTGATATTACAATGATATTAACATATTTTTCAGATTTCATGTAATTTTTTATGATATTATCATGTCATTATCATTTTTTCGAAAATTTCGAATTTTTTTGATGAAATTTTACTTATTTTTTAGGTTTGATTTGAAAATTTTCTTATTTTTTTATTTTTGCAAATGGTTTACTATTATTTTTAATTTTTATTTAAATTTTTTAACTAATTTCGAATTTTATTAGTTAATTCTGACTTAAAAAACATAAAGTATTTATATGAGCAATTAGACATATATTATATAATAGGCTTATTTAATGTTTAATTGTTAAATTCCATATGAATTTCTTAATAAAAACCAAAATTAAAAAATTCATATCTTTAATTATTAATTCATTCTCCATAGGCTAAAATTTTAAAAAATTAAAGGATTTTTCAATGTTTTTAATGCATTGATATTAAACATTTTATTTTGATTTATTGAGTTAGATGGTGAAAAAAATGGTAGAAGTTTCCACTCTTTACGATTTAGATATATATACATTAGCGGGACAGTATGTAGGACAAGTACATGATGTAGTTCTTAATATTAGGTACGGAACTATCTCTAGACTTCAAGTAAAGGCTTTAGAACCTGAAAGAAAAAGTGCAGGTTTCAGAGATATCTTTAGAGGCGGATTCCAATTCGTTCCTGAAGAAGAAGTAGGCAGAACCTTCCAAGAAGGCTTACTTAATATTGAGTTTGACAGAGTTACTGCTATTGGAGACATTATGTTAATTGATCCTCAAGACTTGAAAAGACCTAAACCTCCAGTTGCTGGGGAAGAAATGTCTATCCGTCCAAGACCTGAGCCAGTTAGAGCAGCTCCGGCAGAAGCTCCAGTAGAAGCTCCTATACCAAGAACACAATAGTTATTTAACTAAATATGTTATTAATCTTTGAGATTTTTACCATATCCTTTGATTATTAGCCTATTTTTTCTAAATGTAGTTTCAGATTAATTAACATATTTTTTAATTTTCCTTATTTTTTATTTATTTTTCATGAAGTCAATTTTCTATTTTTTCTTGTTATTATCAATGTTATTAACAATTTATAATAAATGGTTTACAACTTTTTCTGATTCTTATTCCAAATTGGATATTTTTTCTGAATAGTTTGAAATTTCTGTTAATTTAATTTGAAATTTCTATTAAGATACTTTTTTATTTAATAAAGATTAATTAATATTAAGGATAAATATACTTATACAAATTTTATTAAAAAAAAAATATCTTGTCATATTTTTTCAAATAAGATTTTTTTTTTATTGAGGTGAACTGATGATTGTAGGTATTGTGGGATGTGGAGCTATTGCAAACACAATAGTCAATGAAATCCTATCTGAAAAGGGAATAGAAATCAAGTATTTCTATGATCGTGATATTGAAAGGGCGGAAAATCTTGCACAAATTGCTAATGGAATAGCTGTAATCAAACTTGAGGATATGATAAGCAAAGTGGATTTGGTTGTTGAAGCAGCTTCTCCTATGGCATTAAAGGCCATAGCTATTGATATTTTAGAGAATAATGTCGACTTGATGGTTATGAGTGTAGGTGCCTTGATGGATAATGAATTTAGGGAAAAGGTTCATAAGGTCGCTCAAGAGCATAAGGCTAAGGTTTATGCGCCATCTGGTGCCATTGTAGGTTTGGATGGTATTAAGGCAGCATCCATTGGTAAAATTACACAGGCCTCATTAACTACAAGAAAGGCACCGAAATCTTTAGGCAGGGAAGTTGAAGAGGAAGAGGTTCTATTTGAAGGAAAGGCTTCAGAAGCTGTAGAGAAGTTTCCGGTAAACATTAATGTCGCTGCTTCATTAAGCATTGCCTGCAATATGGATATTGACGTTAAGATCATTGTAGACCCTAAGGTTGATAGGAATGTCCATGAAGTTGTAGTTAAAGGTGACTTCGGTGAATTCAGGACAAGCTCTGAAAATGTTCCATTTGCAGCAAATCCAAAAACAAGTATGTTGGCTGCATTTTCAGCCATTAAATTGTTGAAAAGCTTTAACGAATGTTTCTCTGTAGGAACATAATTAAGTTTTTTGGAATTTTCTCTCTGTAGGGATATAATTTAATTTTTTGGCATTTAAAATGATGAAAACAGTATTAAAATGATTAGAAATCATTGAATTTAAAATTTAGGTGATTTTATGAAGGATTATGAGATTTATTCAACTATGAAGGTTCCAAAGAACTCAAACATCATAATACGTTTGGATGGTCGGAAGTTTCATAGTTTGGCAAAGGCTTTAAATCTTCAAAAACCTTATGATGATAATTTTTATGAGGTCATTACAAATGTTTGCCTCGACATCTTCAAGCAGTTTACACCTAAATTCATTTACACTTTCTCAGATGAGATCAGTATACTGTTGGATGAGATTCCATTTTCTGGCAGAGTTGAGAAGATTGATTCAGTGTTCGCCTCACTGGCCTCAAGTTCCTTTACATATTATTTATTGCATGATTATTCTAATGAGTTCAATTTAGATAAGTTGTCAGATAATGAAAGGAGTATTGTATTTCCTATATCCTTTGATTCAAGAATCATTCCAATTGATGCTTCATCTATATCAAGCTACTTCAAATGGAGACAAGATGAATGTTGGAGAAATTGCATCAATGGCTACGGCATCTGGGCACTCAAAAAAGAATACAATAATGAAGATGCAAATGAAAAGATAAAAGGATTGAAGTCAAGTGAGATTCATGACCTGCTGTTTGAGAGGGGAATAAACCTTAATGATGTGGACACCTGGAAGAAAAGGGGAATTGGCGTTTATAGGAGATCATGGGAAATAGAAGGATTCAATCCTAAAAGGAATGAAAAAACAACATCTACAAGATCTGAAGTGTATGTGGATTATGAATTGGAAATTTTTAATCAAGAGTTTTTTGATAATTTAAGGTAGCAATAAGGGTATAATGCATTTTTTATAAACTAAAAAAATTTTTTTATCTATTATTTTGGTGAAATTATGGGATTTGAAGATTTGATATCTAAGATGAATGAGAAGAATCAATTCAAAAAGGTCTGTGTAGACCAAGGAGTGATAGATTCTGTTGTATTCTATTCAAAAAAATCATATCCCAATGAATTTTTGGCAATGTTTGATGGCCATATTAAAGATAAGGTTCTCTATATCACAGGTCTGCTGTTCCTGCCAGGGGAAAGGTCTCACACAAGTGCCACCTTCAATGATTGGATGATTCCCCCTAATCAGAAAAAGTGGGGTTCAGTACATTCCCATCCAGGCAATAATGCAAATCCATCTCATGCAGACTTGATGACATTCTCAAAGCATGGCCCATTTCATATAATTGTTTGTGAACCTTATAGCCTGGAGACCATGAAGGCCTATGATGCTTATGGGATGCCTACAACCTTTGAAGTTGGGAGCTTCAGTGATGAGAATAGGGATTTGATGTTTGAGGATTTGGAACAGATAAAAGAGGAGATTGATGGAATGGATGGTGAAGAGATCAGTCCATCATTCTTTGATTTGGATAAGGATTTGTCCTACTTTGATGATGATAATGAAAAGACCAATAAGTACTCCCATGAATTTGATGATGATTTGAATAGTGCATCTAATTTCCATGGTTCATCCAACTATAGTTCTAATGTATCTTTCAATCCTTACAATGTGTCTGATGATGATTTGGGAGCCATTGACTTAAATCCGAGGGTAGTTAGAATAGGTGGAGAACGTATTAATGGTCAAAGCCCTGATTTAGGTTTGATAATTGAATTTAGAGATGGCAAACCTATTATTAAAGGTGTTACAAACAAATCAAAAGAAGATTCAGATGAGAATAATTCTGAATAAAAAAAGCTATTTTTATAAATTTTTATTTTTAAAAAAGAAAAAGGGTATTAGAATTCAAATGAATTCTAATGATTATTTAATTCAACTATTTTTTATTTATTTTTAGCTGATATTTAATTTTAAGTTTATTTTAACTATTTCTACTTAAAGAGTCAATCTGGTTGCATCATAAACATTTTCCAATGCTTTAATGTCTTCAACTGCCTCTTTGGTAGCAGGTTCGTCTAAAGTGAGAATCATGACAGCTTCTCCACCTGAGGAGTCTCTTCCCACTTGCATGATACCAATGTTAATGTTTCTTTGTCCAAATATGGTACCAATTGCACCAATGCTTCCAGGAATGTCTTTGTATCTTGCAATGAACATGTTTCCTTCAGGTTTCACATCTACCCAGTAACCATTGACCTTAATGATTTTAGGTTCGTGCAAGTAGGTACCGTCTGCAGACATTTCCCCATTTTTGGTTCTTGCGGAAACCTTGATCATGGTTTCGTATCCTTCGCTGTCATCACTTACAGCTTCGGTAATGCTGATTCCTCTGGATTTGGCTACAGTGGTTGCATTTACAGCATTTACAGCAGTTTCAGTGATTGGGTTTAGGATACCTTGCAGGATGGTTCTTGTGAATAATTCCCTATTTGGAATCTTTGCGATTTCACCTTTGTATGTGATTTCAAGTTTTTTAATTGGGCTGCTTGCAGATTGGGAAATGAAGCTTCCTAATTTTTCACAAAGCTCTAAGTAATTGTTGGTTTCCTCAAATTCACTGCTGTTCATACGAGGCATATTGATGACGTTTTTAGGCATTCCTCCTTTGAATAGGGTAATGACCTCATTTGCTACAATGATTGCCGCATCCCTTTGAGCTTCCTTAGTGGATGCTGCAATGTGAGGGGTACATACGATATTGTCCAATTCGAATAGCTTGTTGTCCTTTGCAGGTTCCTTTTCATATACGTCAAGTCCTGCTCCAAGGATTTCTCCAGTGGTCAATGCTTCATATAATGCATCCTCATCAATGACTCCACCACGTGCACAGTTGAAGATGAGTGCAGTGTCCTTCATCATCTTGAACTGTTCGGTTGAAATTGAGTGTTCGGTTTCAGGAGTGAGTGGAACGTGAATTGTAATTACATCTGCTCTGGTCAATACGTCTTCAATGTCTTCGTATAACTCAACGCCCATATTCTTAGCCACTTCAGGAGGCAAGTATGGGTCGTATGCAATTGCATCCATTTCAAATGCCTTGCATCTGTTTACCACTTGGGATCCGATTCTTCCCATACCGATTACACCAAGGGTCTTGTTTCTAAGTTCCATACCCATGAATGCCTTTTTCTCCCATTTTCCCTCTTTAGTGGATTTGTCAGCAATGGCTATTTTACGGATGGTGCTTAAGATGAGTCCCATAGTGTGTTCCGCTACAGTGATTGAGGTGGATTCAGGTGCATTGACTACCATGATACCTTTTTGGGTAGCTGCATTCACATCAACGTTGTCTACACCTACACCTGCCCTTGCAATGATCTTAAGGTTGTCTGCCTTTTCAATAACTTCAGCAGGCAATTTGGTTCTGCTTCTAATTAGGATTGCATCGTATTCACCAATGGTTTCAAGCAATTCTTCTGGGGTTATGCTTGTATCCACTACAACTTCACAAACTTCTTTCAAGTTTTCAATACCTTTTTCATTTATTGCATCTGCTACTAATGCTTTCATTATTTCACCATTCTTTCTTTGAAATAAATTTTTAAGTAATTTTAATAGTTAATAATCTTATAAATTCGAATATTCTGTTTATTTGTTCTTATTCGCATTGAATATTCGATTCATAAAGTTTTAAAATCTTTAAAATTAATGATAAATTATCTAATAAAAAGTTATAATCTACATTAGATAGTTTATAATATTATTATCTATTGTTGACATTATATTTAAATAATTTGTAAAATGTCCTTTTTTCAGTCTCATTTATTTTTATTTGATTTTCGTTTAAAATTAGTTAAAATATTTTAAAAACCTTTATATACAGTATTATTAAATATTATTATAATTAACACTTGTTCAACATTTGTTGATGCTAGAAAAATAATGTGAGGTATTTAAATGGTAAGTATGGAAGAATTTCCTATTGCAAGTGCAGATTATATTGCAGGTTACAAAGTTGTAGAAGAAAAAGGATTCGTATATGGTTTGACAGTACGTGCACGTGGTCTTGGTGGAGACATCGGTGCAGGATTGAAAGGATTGTTAGGTGGAGAGATCAAGCAATACGTAAAAATGATGGAAGAATCCAGAGAGGAATCCATTGAACGCTGCATTGAACATGCCAAGGAATTAGGTGCAAATGCAATCATAACCATGAGAATGGATTCAGACAGCATCTCCCAAAACATGCAGGAAGTTTTGGCATATGGTACAGCTGTTGTAATTGAAAAAGAATAAATTATTCTTTTCATTTCATTATTCCTTATTTTTTCATTATTTTTTTTAGGTATTGAAATTTGTTTTCATTATATTATTTCCATTATTTAATTTTCATTTATTTATTTAATTTTTTTAATTTAATAATCGGTGGTAATATGGCAGATAAGAGAATGATAATAGCAATGGTCCTTTCAGTAATATTCGCTGGTTTAGGTCTTGTATATCTTGGGGATATTAAAAAGGGAGCTATATGCATTGCCCTTGCAATAATATTCAATATATTGTACTATATGGTGTATCCATTGTTTGGTATTGGTGCATTCATAGTGTGGATATATGCATTGTATGAGACCTATAGGCAAGCTACAGGATCTAGTGCTTAGAGGTCTAACCTTTGTTAGAAAACTATTTTTAAATTTTTTTTTATTTTTTTTAAATCTGAATAATATTTAGTTTATTTTTATCTGTTTAGAAAACTTTTTTTCTTATTGTTTATTTTATTTTGATTCATAAAATTAGTTTTGGCATTTGATTATAAAATAACAATTTTTAATAATAATTTATAAAATAAAAAAAGTAAAAAGAGTTTATATTGTTAAACTCTTTTTTTTTAAGAAATTTTTTGTTTTTTATAGTTTAGCTCATACTACACTTTTTAACTATTTTTTAACGGTTATCTTAACTTTTTTAGTTAGCTTGTTGTAGTATTTGCTTCCCGCATATGTTATGACTGATGTAAAGATACCTTTTTTCTTCAAGTTGGTAATCTTAAAGGTGGCCACACCTTTTGCATTTGTCTTGACGGTGTAGGTTTTCTTGTTGACCTTTAGGCTTACCTTAGTGCTTTTCATTACCTTGTTCTGATTGGTTTTCAAGATAATTGTGTACTTTTTGGTTTTAACACTAAGCTTGAAGGTCTTTGCCTTTGCAGTCATCTTTGGAGTTGCCTTCTTGACAGTTACCTTTACGGACTTTGTGGATTTGGCATAGTATGTGTTTCCTGCAAATGTGATTAGTGCAGTGTAAGCCTTTGGAGCTATTCCATTCAAGGATACCTTGATTTGACCGTTCTTGTTTGTTGTGTAAGTTTTTGCAGTGCTGATTTTCACAGTCACTTTCACTCCGCTTAACACTTTGCCGCTTTTGTCCTTCAAGGTTATTGTCAAGTATTTGTTTCCATTGTATACGGTTGTCACAGCAGCTGCGGTTATTGCAGTGCTAATCTTATTGATGGTTAATGTAACGGTTTTGCTATATCCCATGCAATTTAAAATAGCACTATAGGTTCCTGGAGCTAAATTAACGGCCCAGCCAATACCAGTTAATGCATAATATGTTCCGACTAAAGTATTGTTTTTATATACTCTGATTGTAGTATTATAGCCATTTATATATTGGCCTTTGTCTACATAATCAAATAACAATTTAGCGCCAGATTTATATGTGGAAGTGAAGTCAGATGCCTTTATGTATGGGGTATTGGAGATAGGTTCACCATAGGTGTCACCACCTTCTATTCCTGCTGTGTTTCCGCTGTAGTTACAGTTGTTTGCGGTTCCTCCGTAGATTGCTCCGCCGTAGTCGGTTGCATTGTTGTTTTTGAAGGTACAGTTGTTTGCGGTTCCTCCGTAGATTGCTCCACCATATTGTGCTGTGTTTCCTGTGAAGTTACAATCTGTAGCATTACCTCCAGCCATAGCTCCACCGTACATCGCAGAGTTATTCTTAAAGGTGGAGTTTGTAATTGCTTTGGTGGTATTGTAAACGGCACCACCATACAAAGCACTATTTCCGGTAAATGTACAGTTTTTACTAGTATATGCATTCCAAATTGCACCACCTGAAGTTGCAGAGTTATTGATGAATGCAGAATTGTTGACGTCACCTACATAGATTGCTCCGCCGCCATGGTCTGCTGTGTTATTGATGAAGGTACAGTTTGTTGCTTCAGCATATTCTACAGCTCCACCGTCTTCGCTTGCATAATTATTGATGAAGGTACAGTTTTTAAGGACACAGTCATTTCCGCAAATTGCACCACCATTGCCTGAGGCATTACCGTTTTTGAAAATGGTGTCTTTGAATACCACATGATAGGTGCTATACCAGGAGTCAGCTATATAAATCATCCTTGCCAAGCCAGCGCCATCAATGGTAAACCCATTACCAAGAATTGTTACGGTACGGCTAATGTTTACACCATTCCTCAAGTCGAAGTCGCTTGCAAGATCAAAGGTGTAATTGTCACGCAAATTGATTTCCCAATCATCGTCGCCCATGATAAGCTCATATAATTCGGTGAATGTTTTTGCATTTCCCTTTTGAATTGTTGTTGAATTGGCGGTATCTGCTTCGCTTGGTGCATTGTTATTGGAATATGTGCATCCGGAGTAGACTATTGCATTGGCTACTGCTCCACCTTTTTGGCTTGCGCTGTTATTGTTGAATGTGGAATTTGCAACTTGGCCTCCACTTATTGCACCACCAATGGTTGCAGAGTTATCCCCAAATATGGAATTGGCGATTATTGCATCATAGGTAGCACCACCGTTTCCGCCTGCATGATTTCCTGTGAAATTGGATGTTGAAACAGAACCTTCACAGATTGCTCCGCCGTCACCCTCTGCAGTGTTATTGGTGAAAGTACAATTCACTGCTTTGGTGCCTTCACAGATTGCTCCGCCGTCACGGTTTGCAACATTTCCAATGAAGGTACAGTTTATTGCATCATCACAACAATAGATTGCTCCACCATCAAGTTTTGCAGTGTTGGAGATGAATGTACAATCTGTGGCATTGCCATATTCCATAGCTCCACCAGAATATTCAGCAGTGTTGTTTGTGAAGGTACTGCTCTCAGCTTCAACATAGCGGGTTGCACCACCATAGCTTGCATTATTATTGGTGAAAGTACAATTTCTTGCATCACCATAAGTGATGGCTCCACCACCCTGTCCTGCACTATTGTTTGTGAAAGTGGAATCTATTGCAGTGACATTATAAGCTGCACCGCCCTCCCTTGAGGCAGTATTGTCTATGAAAGTACAATTTTTCACATAGCCTCCTTCACCACATATTGCACCGCCATCATATGTTGCAGTGTTATTGATGAATGTACTGTTTTCTGCATTGTTAGATGTGTAAATACAGCCCATGGCACCTCCATAGCTTGCATTATTATTAGTTAAGGTACAATTCACTACTGATCCGTCAGATATTGCACCACCATAGCTTGCAGTGTTATTGGTGAAGCTACAATTGACGGCATGTCCAGAACATAGGCCACCACCATAGCCAACTGCACTGTTATTGATAAATACAGAGTCATTAACGTCGGTTCCATAAGTGGCTCCGCCTCTATTGCTTGCATTGTTATTGATGAAGGTACAGTTTACAGCATTACCATAACGCATTGCACCTCCTGCAATTGCAGTGTTGTCAATGAATGTACAGTTTGTTGCATTTACTGAACAGGTTGCACCACCGTCATTTCCAGTATTGTTTATAAAGCTACAGTCTTGAGCGACACCATTACCCATTGCTCCACCCCAAGCCTTGTCACTTACATTGTTATAGGTGAAGCTGCAGTTTGTAGCATTGCTGCCATACAATGCACCTCCATAGTAACTTGCATTGTTATAGGTGAAGTTACAGTTCAAGGCCTTAATGTTGTTTGCTGCACCACCATACTTTCCTGAATTGTTGGTGAAGCTACAGTTTATGGCTTGGCCTCCACTCATTGCACCTCCATAGGAGGATACGCGATTGTTGGTGAAGTTTGAATTAATTACAGTACAGTTTCCATAGACGGCACCAGCATAACTGTCTGCCACATTGTTTGTGAAGGTGGAGTTGATTACAGTTAAGTTACCATAGATTGCACCACCTGACTGTGCGGTATTGTTGGTGAAGCTACAGTTTATGACAGTACCTACTCCTTCTATGACCCCTCCATTGGTATTGGCTTTACCGTTTACAAAAATAAGGTCTCGGATTGTCACATCATCATTGCTTATGCTGAATACTTTTGACATCTTCACCCCATCAATGGTATGGCCGTTACCATAAATGGTCACTTCATGGTCAATTGGAATTCCATCTTTTAAATCTAAGTCAGTGCCAATATAGAAAGTGTAATTGTCTTCTAAATAAACAATGCCATCAATGCTATTGTCAATCAGGTCTTTTAAATCACTAAGTGTTTTTGAGTTTCCCTGATTTAGCCATGTCACTTCATCTGTGCCATTTCCGTTTTGTGCAATATTGTTGGTGAAGGTAGAGCCAGTGTAGGCTGTAGCATTGTATATGGCCCCTCCATTGTTATTTGCATGATTGTTTGTAAATGTGGAATTTGCAACTATTCCCTTGGCAATTGCACCACCATTTCCTGCATAATTATCCTCAAATGAGCATTTTGAAACTGTAACAGCATATAATGCTCCACCATCTCCATTTGCATGATTTCCTGTGAAATTGGAATTGGTGGCATAGCCTCCGACCATTGCTCCTCCATTTTCATTTGCAGAATTGTTTGTGAAATTACAATCTGCAACATCCATATGGTATGCTGCACCTGCACTCTTATCTGCAGAGTTATTTACAAATACACAATTCATTGCACTGTAGCTAATGGAATTGGTATAGTAAGGGCCAGAAATTGCCCCGCCCTCATAAGCTGCATGGTTATTGACAAATGTGGAATTTATGGCATTGCCTACATAGAGAGCGCCTCCATAGCCATTTGCAGTATTGTTTGTGAAGTTACAGTTTATTGCAGATCCCTCATATATGGCACCGCCATCGGATCTTGCATAGTTGTTTATGAAATTACAATTTGTAGCATTACCATACTTTATGGCTCCTCCATCATCATATGCATAGTTATTAATGAAAGTACAGTTTAGAGCATTTCCATCACAGATTGCTCCACCGCCCCAATAAGCATAGTTGTCCTTGAAGCTACAATTTAGAGCTGAAGCATAGTAGAGTGCTCCACCGGAACTGCTTGCATTATTGCTTGTGAAATTACAGTTTATTGCAGTTCCATTATACATTGCAGCACCAGAACTGCTTGCATTGTTATTTATGAAATTGGAATTTTCAATGGTACAGTTTCCATAGGTCGCTCCACCGGAACTTCCAGTATTGTTTGTGAAATTACAATCTTTAATTGTACAGTTTCCATAGACAGCACCTCCATAGCCGCTTGCCTTGTTATATGAAAAGCTTGAATTCTCAATGCTACAGTTTCCGCAGATTGCTCCACCTGAATATCTTGCGGAATTATTTATAAATCTGCAATTTGTGACAGTGCAGTTTCCATAGATTGCTCCACCATAAGCTGTGGTGTAACCGTTAATGAAAACTATATTGTCTAAAGTCACACTGCTTCCAGTGATATTGAAGATTCTTGCTGTTTTATTGCCGTCAATTGAGTATCCATTTCCATGAATGGTTACAGTGCGGTTGATGAGGATTCCATTTTTCAAGCCGGAATCAAATTCTGAATTATATGCATAGTTGCTGTCTAAATAAAATTCCTCATCATCATAACAATTGATAAGATTCGCTAGTTCTGTTAATGTTTTTCCGTTTGCAATTCCAATCCATGTAACAGAGTAGTTGTCATTTCCTTCATTTGCAAGGTTATTGCTGAATTGGGTGTTGTTTGAAAGTCTGGTTTTGTAAGCTGCTCCACCCTGATTGCTAGCATTGTTGTTGTTGAATATGCTGTTTACAGCAGTACCGTAATACATTGCACCACCATTGTTTGCAGTATTATTTTCAAAGAGGCAGCTTGAAACCTTGGTATAATAAGTCGCTCCACCATAATTGCTTGCATTATTGTTTGTGAAATTAGATCCGAATGCGGCTCCGTAATACATTGCTCCTCCATAACTGTTTGCGGAATTGTTTATGAAGCTGCAGTCAATAGCTGTGCCGTAATACATCACTCCTCCATAATCGCTTGCGGAATTGTTTAGGAAAATGCATGCTGTTGCATTGCTTTCATATAATGCACCACCATATCTTGCAGTATTATTTGTAAAGTTACAATATTTTGCTGAAGTAGAGTATATTGCTCCACCGTAACCTGCAGTATTGTTTATGAAGGTACAGTTTATTGCAGAGCCTTCAAATATTGCACCAGCACTGCTGTCTCCCTTATTATCTTTGAATGTGCAGTTTATTGCAGTGCCTCCACAGAGGGCACCTCCCTTATCTCCTACATGGTTATTTGTAAAGGAGCAGTTTATTGCAGTGCCGTTACCGTAGATTGCCCCTCCAATTCCATAATATCCTCCATAATTTTCTGTAAAGTTGGAATTTGTTACGGTGCAGTTTCCATAGATTGCTGCACCTCTACTTTTTGCATAGTTGTGTGTAAATCTACAGTCTGTGACAGTGCAGTTTCCAAAAATGGCCCCACCACAGTTATTTGCATAATTATCATTGAAATTACAATTGATGACTTCACAGTTTCCATAGATGGCACTACCATTATGTTCTGCATAATTATTGGTGAAGTTGCAGTCCCTTACACTACAATCACCATGGATTGCTCCACCGTTTTCAGTGCTGTTTGCATTGATGAAGTTAATGTTTTCAATAATTACATTTTCGCTTATTATGTTGAAAATGCGAGTTTGGTTAAGACCATTGATGGTGAATCCATTACCGTGAATGGTTATGGCACGATTGATTTCAATACCACCTTTCAAGGCATAATCAGTTGCAAAATTATAGGTATAATTGTCATCCAAGGAAATTTCATCAGAATCTCCATTTAAAAGAGTGTTCAAATCAGCAATAGTCTTCATGTTTCCCATATCAATTGTGTCAACGTTATAGGTATCATTTTCATTCTGTGCGACATTATTGCTGAAGTGACAATTGGAAATGTTTGCACTATGGACTGCCCCTCCATCACGGCTTGCATTGTTGTTGTTGAATGTGCAGTTTACGGCAGTGCCCCTATACATTGCACCTCCTGAATATGCTGAATTGTTTTCAAATAGGGAATTGGCAGTCAATACATTATAGATTGCTCCACCATAACTGTTTGCATGGTTTTGTGTGAAGTTACAATTGTCTACAAACATATTTGATGTAATTTCACTGTAGACAGCACCACCATAGTCTGATGCAGAATTATTTGTAAATCTACAATCCTTCACCATGCAAGTTCCAGAAATGGAACCTCCATTACCATCAATCATGTAATTGCAAATTGCACCACCACGCTCCCGTGCGGAATTATTTGTAAAGTCACAATTTATAATGGTGCAATTTCCATAAACTGCACCACCCTGTCTTGCGGAATTGTTGGTGAATGTGCAATCCCTGATTGTGCTGATACCATAGACGACACCACCATACCATGATGCGGAATTATTTGTAAATGTACAGTTAATGAGTTCAGACATTCCATAGACTGCGCCTCCATAAGAACTAACGGTATTATTTTCAAATATGCAGTTTCTGGCAGTAGAATTGCCCTTTATAATGCCATTGCTTCCAGCGTTATTGGCAAAGGTACAGTTGATGGCATCACATGCCCCTTCAAGAACACCTCCCTTATTGTTTGTAAAGTTAGAGTCTATGAGAGTGTAATTTCCAAGGAGCGCATAGCGATTTTTGGAATTGTTATTGAAATTACAGTTCTGGACAGTGCAGTTTCCATAGATTACTCCATTATTCTCATTGAATGTAGAATTTATGATAGTGCAGTTCCCATGGATTGTTCCTCCGTAATAGTCTCCAGTGTTGTTTGTGAATGTACAGCCCTGAACAGTGCAGTTTCCATAGATTGCCCCTCCATAAGAATAATATGCCATATTGTTTATGAAAGCACAGTCCTGAATGGTACAGTCACCGTGGATAGCGCCACCATGTTCGTAATCGGTGGTGTTACCATTTATAAAAATAATGTTTTTAAATATTGCATTGGCATTGGTGACATTAAAGATTCTTCCAATATGGGCTCCATCAAGAGTATGGCCATTACCTTCAATGGTCACGGCACGGCTGATAACGGTCCCGTTTCTTAATCTAAAATCAGTTGAATTGTCATATGTATAGTCACGGTTTAAATAGACTATGTCATCATTATTACCATTGATGTCATTATTCAAATCCGTAAAAGTTCCGGGAGTGTTTTCAGAGAGTGCCTCTTCATTGGCACTATCCAAAACAGGATCTCCACTATTTTCATCTAAGCTAGGTTCCTCATGGGAACTACTCGAAACATCAACTTCGTTGATATTTTCCTCTAAAATAAGATCATCATTAATGTCCGTACTGATAGCATCGTTTGAAGCATCATCTGCAGCACTGGCTGCTGATATGCCAAGTAAACAAACAAGGAGTATCAGTAGGAAAATCATCTTTCTTTTCTTCATACTATTTTCCCCATATTAAAATATATATCTTTTATATTTGTTTAGAATATTATATAATTTTTACTAAGTGTTTCATTTTTAACTTAATTAACTGAAGTTTATTTAAAAAAGTAGGTTCTGATTGAATAAATTTTATTTTTTTAATTTTTTTAGTATACTTAAAACTTTTTTAAGGGTTTCGATAAATATAATAATTAATTTAATTAAACCTTTATTCATAATTATAAAAATTATCATTCAATTTTAGGTTGTGTTTATTATTTTTAATGAAGATTTAGAATTTAAGGGAAAGTCAATCCCTCGTGTTGTTTTGGGAAATGCGCCGTTTCTTGCAGATGCCTATTTTGGCCATAGGACTCG
>JAUNXF010000043.1:9759-13373 GCA_030539935.1 Methanobrevibacter sp. | reverse complement strand
AGTTAGTAGTAAATAAAGTTAGTAGAAAAAATAAAAAAAGTAAAAAGAATAATTATTATAACAATTATTCTTTGAATTTATTTTTTTTAATATATTTGATTATTATTTAATATTCTTTTTTTAAATATTTTTTGGATTTAATATTCCTTTGAATTTAAATGTTCTCAAAGGCATCCATTAATGGTTTAAGGTTGTCACGAGCCAATCCATAGATGATTTCCTCATCTTCGATTCCGGCGTAACCTCTTGAACCGTTACATGCTAAGGTGGCATTTGCCTTATTTGTTACATATGGTGCACTAACAGCATCTGCACATAATGATTGAATACCTGCACAGCTGTATTCAACTTTTCCTCCTTGATTGTAAACGATACCTTGTGTGATGTACATTCCAAATTTAGGAAGTGTGATTACAACCACTACGTCAGGAAGGAAATCTGCCTTCTCAAGAGGTGCATAAATGATTCCTAAGCTTTGTTCTTCTTTTCTAGGAATATTGTCAATTACAGATTTGGCAGTTTCAACGCTATTGAACCTTCCTAATTTATAATAGAATTCTCCAGATGCAATCTTAGGAGGAAGAGGTTCCAATCCCATAGCGGAAGATCCTCCCTTACATTTTTGTTCTTCAGCAGTTGCATAGAACATAGCGCCATCAGCCGCTTTAGTAACCATTTCACAATGTCTAAAGTTTTCATCTATTTTTTCAATTCCTTCAGGGACTTCATTCAAATCATTGAAGAATTTAATTGCTACAGGAAGTCTGGTTAAGTTAAGTTTCTCTTTCAAAACTTCAGCTGTTTTTACATTGTCTTCTTTTGTGTAATCCATAATAATCACCAATGACATCTTATTTAGAAACAAATCCTTATTGATAATAAGATTTAATTAATTATTTCTTGATTATTATATATTAAGGTTATGAATTATTATTCATTATGAAAAATATTTTTCACTATCTCATGATTTAAATGTTTATATATTTACAATAAGCATATGAATTTACAATAAGTTTATATTATTTAAAATTTAATATTATATTAGTTTGTAAGTTTATTATAAACAATATATTAATCAATTACTTTTATAGATATGTTTAAATTAATTAATATTGTATTTATTTTATTTATTTAGTTTTAGGAAGCAAAATAATGAGTGATTTAAAGATTATTTCATGGAATGTAAATGGTATTAGGACTCGTATAAAAAATAAGGATCTAAATCCTGTTTTAGAAAAGGATGCGGATATCCTTTTATTCCAGGAAACAAAAACCGATTATGAAAAAATGGATAAAAAATTCTTAGATAAATGTGGATATGAATTCTATTTCTTGAAAGGTGAAAGCGCTAGGACTGGTGGATTGGCTACTTTCACTAAAGAAAAACCTAGAATCGTTAAAAGATTCTTTAAAGAATCTAGTGATGCATTAGGCAGAGCTTCTGTTTTAGATTATGGTGATCTCACTTTAATTCATGTTTATGCTCCTGCAGGAACTGGAAATAAATCTAAATTAAATGAAAAATTAGACTTTTTCAATAGTTTATTGTACTTTGCTCAAAAGAACAGTGATAAAGATTTAATAATCGCTGGAGACTTTAATATTGCTCATAAAGAAGAGGACATCTCTGATTTAAACACCAAAGTTACATTTACAGATGAAGAAAGAGAAGCTTTGGACAAATTAGAATCATATGGTTTTGTTGATTCCTTTAGATTATTTGAAAAAGAGGAAAAGCAATTCACTTCCTGGAAAAATCAAGAAGCAAGAGATAATAATGAAGGATCTCGTTTAGATTACTTCTTTGTTTCCAAATCATTGAGCGATAAAGTAAAATCATGCAGCATATTAAATGAAATTACAAGTTCTAAACATGCTCCAATTGAGTTAATTTTAGATCTTTAATTTTAATTCCACTTTTTTTCTTTAATCTTTTTTTTACTTATTTTTAATTTTATTTCCACTTTTTTTCTTTAATCTTTTTTTACTTTTTTTTTATCAAAAATTTTCACTTTTTATTAGTTTATAAAATTTAGTTATTCCATATACTAACTTTTATTAATTAGAATATACATAAATAGATACATAATGGATTTTTTTAAAAAATTATATTTTCATTTATAAGTTTAATTAAGATTTAAAATATTTTATGAAATATTTGAAGAAATATTGGTTAATCTTTTTAATGAAATGCCATAACAAAAATTTAGTGAAATCATGAAGGCTGCAGTTATTGGATTGGGTGTTGAAGGTAAAAAGGCATTGAATTCCCTATTGAAATATGATTGGGAAGTTTATGCAACTGATTTGAATGTCAACATTAATCTCGATAATCTGCCAATATCCCTTGCAGAGCTTGATATTTCCCCTCAAAAGGATAAGATTAGCTTTAATAAAGGAAATCTATCAATCGATTTGGGATTTAATGATCAAGAAAAGATAGATTCATGTGATGCAGTTGTTTTAAGTCCAAGCATTTGGGGAAGTGGAATTGCAGAACATTATAAGGGCTCTAAGAAATTGCTTTGTGATGTAAAGACTAAGCATAGGGATATTTTCACAATTGGTGTTACAGGTACCAATGGAAAGACCACCACAGTGACCATGATTAAGGAAATCCTTGAAAATGCAGGTAAGAATGTGCTGGTTGGAGGCAATGCCGGCGGAGGATTTGAAGGTTACTATGACCTAATTTTAGAAGCTGATTCTGGAGACTTTGACGTTTTGCTTGTTGAGGTCTGTGATATGACTGTAGGTTTCTGCAGTTATTGCTTCAACTTCGATTTGATTGCACTTACAAATATGGGCAATGACCACATGGATGTTCATGGTTCTATGGAAGGATATAAAAATTCATTAAAAGAATTCTTTAGAGATAAGACCATTTTTATCAATGAAAGCCAAGTGTATAAAGATGAATTTGCTCAAGTTTCTAAATTGGCCATTGAATATGGTGAAACAAACTGTGACTTGAAGCTTTTCGGGAAGTTCAATGCATTAAATGCAGGCCTTAGTGAAGCGGTGGCAAACCATATCAATGAAAATAATTTTAGGATAGATGAGGATATAATTAAAAACACATTAGAAAAATTTAAGCCTGTAAAAGGCCGTTTGGAAGTATTGAAATTAAATGACTGCAAAATATTCATTGGCAAAGCCGATAATTCAGATGCCATGAAATCCATATTGGATGAAGTTGATTTCACTGCAATATTCGTAGGAACTCCAAGACATAATGAAAATCACAGATTGGATATTCTAAACGAAGTTGTCAAGGCCAATCCAAAGGCAATCATACTGTTTCCTGGATTAGAAGATACTTTAGACCAAGCCAAATTCAGATTGAACAGCTTAGATTATAAAGGCAGAATTGAAATAGCCAATAATCTGGATGAAATAATAGCTTTTGTAGCGGAATTTTCTCATGATCCTGCTATTTTAATCGGAGGAAACGGTCAAGAAAACATTATAAAAATACAGGATAGACTTAAGCAAATCTGTGATTCATGCAATAAGGAAAATAAGTTATTATTTGAAGATTAGATTCAAAAAGGCTCATCATGGAGATTGAAATTAAATAAAAATGAAAGAAGCATAACAATTATTTGATAATC
>JAUNXF010000043.1:0-9749 GCA_030539935.1 Methanobrevibacter sp. | reverse complement strand
ATTAAAATTTAAAATTTAAAATTAAAATAAATGTATTAAGGAAGTGTAAGTATTAGTTCAGATAGCATATTCGGAAGAAATTCATTTAAAATATTTATTGCATTGCTTGTAATAATTATTGCTCTAATACCTATCTCTATGGCAACTACTGCTACCCATCATCAGGATATGACCGAAATATCCAAATTTGATAATGGATCCACCGTATTTGCAGGAGATAATATTATAGATAAGAATAAGATTAACAAGTATCCCATAGTTTCAAATTTGGGATCAGTGGTTGAACAAGTTTCAAATGGTGAAGTGGCGGATGCATTTTTCTCCATTGCAACTGGTGCCGTTCCAACTCCACCATCAAAAATACTTTCAGGAAATGTCAGCAATGACGGAATAGTTGATGATTTTGAAGGTCCGGGTTATGTTACAGTAGATGCGGATAAGATTACCGTAACTCCACCAGGTGAGGTAGTATATGGATTCAACACTCCATACACACAGCTGGAGATTGTTCCTGATGGAATTGACATTGTCAATGCCAAATCCAATCAAACAATAGGTCATATTGACCCGTCATCAATGAACAATGACACCATTCCAGGAAATATGATTAGTGTTGAAAACATTGAATATTGGTATAATAGGGCTCCTCAAGGTTCCAGATATACTGTAGAGTTCTGTCTTGACGGATTTAATGACAATAGGTCATATGTGACTCCAGATGAATTGAGAGAGAAATTCCCTGAAAGCTATAACTATTCAATAAAATATCCTGGAGGTTCCCCTGTTCTTCTTTATGAAGATAACTATACAGAAGTGGAGGTTACAAGCACATACACCTACTTGGATTCCCACCCACAGTATAACGATGCAAATAGGGAGTACAATGCAAAACAGTTTGTTCTTGCATGGAATGGAACCGTCATCCCTTCAAATACCTATGGCTGTGGAAGAGAGGGAATAGGTTTCAGTGCAGTTCCTGAAAAAGAGGCTGAATCTGGAATGGCAACTCATGGAGTATGCCCTCCTGCAAGGTCACTTAGAAATGCGGTATGGTCATTAGGATTTGCATTGCCTATTGGTATGGATTCAGGACGTGATGCAGTGCTTTACGGCTACAGCCCTTCCACTGGAATCAAAATCAACAATACCCTCGATTATCCAATCAAGATTCAAATGTGGACTGAAGGTTCAGGTCCTGGTATGGAAATTCATACAGTTATCTATGAATTGATTCCAAACAGCCACAGAACCAACAGCACAAACAGTACAAACGGTACTAATGCAACAGTATAAGAATTAGATTTATTATTTAAGGTAATATTATGCTTACAGTCTCAGCAGTTATCACTGCAGCTGGAAAAAATTCTAGAATGAGAAAAGACCAGGAAGAAATGAATATTCCCCTGCAAAATAAGCTTACACTTCCATTAAACAATGGGGGAGATTCAAGTACAATCATTGAAACTACAATCAACAATGTATTGAATACTCAAAATATCGATGAATGTATCATAGTTCTTGGCCATTACTGTGAGGAAATATTGCCTTTTATTAATAATATTCATGATGATAGACTAAAAATTGTTAAGAATGATCCAGTTGATGTAGGTCTTTCTGTTTCTTTATTAAATGGTCTTCAAAACATCTCTTCGGATATTGCATTATGTGTAACTGGAGATCAGCCTACAGTCAGCACAAAAACATTTAATAATATTATTGAAACTCTTTTGAATTCAGATAATCCCCATAAAACCATTTCCGTTCTTAGACGAATTGAAATAGGCAAATTGGGCACTGCCTTAGGATTGGGAATGCCTTTTGCTGGAGATAGAAAGGAATTGATCAACTATCTTAAAGGAAGGGATGACAATTTAAATCCAATCTTAAGGGAAATCTTTGCTGATGGATTTGAGTTTTATGGAGTAAAGGAAAATCATCCAAATGAGTTGATTAATATAAATCACTACAGTGAATACGAAAGTATTTTATAAAATTTTATACTTATTATATAATATATAAGGTGAAAATATGTCTTTTGAAAAAGAAATCAAATTAGTTGAAGAACTCTGTATGACTCCAGGTATCTCTGGATTTGAAGAAAACATTGCAGAGATTATTAAAAGAGAATTAAAAGATGTAGCTGATGAGATAGAAACCGATGCAATGGGTAATGTAATAGCTACCAAAAAAGGCTCTTCCAAAAAGGGACCAAAAGTAATGCTTGCATCCCATATGGATGAAATAGGATTGATGGTAAGGTATATTGATGATAATGGATATCTCAGATTCTCAACAATCGGTGGAATAAACGATCAGATGTTAATGAATCAGACAGTTACAATTCACTCTAAAAATGGAGATTTCACTGGTGTAATCGGTTCCAAACCACCTCACATTACCAAAGCTGAAGAGAAGAAGAAAGTTGTTCCATTTGATGAGATGTTTATTGATATCGGTGCAAAAGACAAGGAACAGGCTGAAGAGATGGTTTCCATTGGGGATCCAATTACATTTAAATGCTGGTTTGAAGCTTTCCCAAACAATTTAGTGATGTGTAAGGCTTTAGATAACCGTCTTGGCTGCTATGTAATGATGGAAGTATTGAAAAGAGTGGATTCCAAAGCAACCGTTTATGGAGTTGGAACTACTCAAGAGGAAGTTGGATTGAAAGGAGCTAAAGTGACTTCCTATAAGTTGAACCCCGATTTGGCATTTGCCCTTGATGTGACTTTATCCGGTGACCATCCTGGAATCAAGCCTGAAGAGGCTCCAGCTGTCATTGGAAAGGGACCTGCTGTTATCTTGATTGATGCTAGCGGTAGGGGAATCATAACCCCTAAATCAGTAAGGGACTTGCTTAAGGATACTGGAGACAAGGAAGGAATCCCATACCAGCTTGAAGTAAGTGATGGTGGTACAACTGACGGTTCAGCTATTCACCTTACAAGAGAAGGTATTCCAACAGGCGTATTATCCGTTCCAACAAGATACATTCACACAACCGTTAGTGTAGCAAGCATGGAAGATGTTGAAAATACAATCAAGTTGATTGTAGCTGCAATTAACAGTTTAGAATAGATTTAGAATAATAATTTATTTATTCTATTTTTCTTTTTTTTAATCTTTTTTAATCTTTTTTCTTTAACAAAGATAAAATATTTATTTTTAATATTGTTCCCTTTCTTTCAAGGCTCTTTTTGTAATTCTGATTGCACCCTCACTATGAATGCGCACTATTGAGTTCTCATCATTTTCTGCTATATTTTCTAATTTCTCCAAGTAAGGATTCACCCATTCTGGATTTTGCTTTCCAATTACCCTAAACATTTCAGGAGCTTCTATTCGGACCTTTTCACCAGAATCTGAAATCATTTCATAAAAGATATCCAGTTTTTCACAGAATAGTTCTGGAGCGTTTGTTGCTATGTTTTCACATGCCCAAATAAATGCATGTCTAACATTTTCTGATTCATCATATCTCATTTTCATCAATTTATCCATATATGAGACTATCAAGTTTTTATCTGCTCTGCCTATCCTTCCAAGGGCATTGACAGATCTTTCTCTCAATTTTGAATCATCATCCTCCAGGTAACCGACAATATCACTCAGGTATTCTTCTATTTCGTTAGGATAATTCAAACCCATTTCCCCAAGGAGCCATAATGCCTTTGCCTTTACAGAATTGGAATAATTTTCATCCAGTATATCTCCAACAAATTCTATATTTCTTTTCCATTTTCCCTTATCCTTTGTAATGTCTCTTAATTCCTTTAATGTCTCTTTATCATCTGTATTGATTGGCATATCATTATCTTCCATAAGGACTGAATCCCTCTTGGAAATGTTCACATACTTCTTCTAGGATTTCCGGAATGTCTATCTTTTGTGTGCAGTAATCTATGCATGTTTCACACTTGGTGCAATCGCTTGCAGGTACCTTTTCATCTCCCAACTTATCATAATATAGTCTGTATATGTTTGACTCTGGCTGTACCATATGATGATTGTATATTCTAAAGTAGTCTGGAATCGGTATTTCAAGTGGGCATGCCTTAAGGCAATATCCGCATTCACTGCAAGCCACGGCAAGATTCTCCCTAAGCTTGTCCGCTTCATTTAGTAAAAAGTCAGTTTCCTCATCTGTTAGCGGCTTGAAGTCTTCAAATGTGTCAATGTTATCCAAGAGATCCTCCATCTTATTCATTCCGCTTAAGACAATCTTCACATGTTCAAGTGAAGCGCAGAATCTCATTGCAAAGCTTGCAATTGACTTATCCCCATTGAACTCTTTAAAGTCATCCTTTATGTCATCTGGCTGATTGACAATCACCCCTCCCTTCAATGGTTCCATAACATAAACATCGAGGCCATATTCAACACATAGATCATAGCATTTATGGGATTCGATGGATGGATCTTCCCAATCCAAGTAATTAAGTTCCAATTGCACTATATCAAGCATATCTGCATATTTGTCAAGAACTTTTTCAAGCAAATCTGAATTATCGTGGAAACTTATTCCTATTTTCTTTGCAATGCCCTTTTCCTTCATGTTTTTTACAAATTCGAATGCATTATGTTTCTCTGCTAAGCTAAGCCATGGAACATTGATGTTGTGAATAAAAAACACGTCAAAATAATCTATTCCAAGTCTTTCAAGCATTATGTTTACAAATTTATCATTATCCTCTTCGCAAGTTAGGGCCCAAGTGGGCATCTTGTCACAAATAAGGAATGAATCGCGAGGATATCTCTCCACCACGGCTTTTCTAATGGCAACTTCACTTTGCCCGTTATGATAGGCAAAAGAGGTGTCAAAGTAGTTAAACCCTTTTTCCATATAAGTGTCAACCATTTTATTGAAACATTCCTGGTCGATGGCCTCAGGATTGTTTTTGTCAGTTTGAGGCAATCTCATACATCCAAAACCAAATTTTGACTTATAATTCATTTTTTATCTCCAAATGTTTTTTTTAATCCAAAATCACTGCATTTACATAATCTTTTAAATATCCATTAGGAATTTATCATCATCATTCAAACCATATATAATTTTAAATTTAATCAATTGTCATATAAATGTTTTTATGATTATAAACAATGGAAGTTTATTTTCATATTAATGTTTTATTTTAGCAAAAAAGGACAAAAAACTCTTATTTTTCGATTTTAATAAGATTTAACTATTTAAATAAAAATTGCTATTTACAAAACTTTATAAATTACTATAAATATAAATAATATTGTATCAAAAAATTCTTAAAAATATTATAGAAACATTAAATGACTATTCATAAATTGGGAATTTTTTTAAGTTCATTTAAGAGTAAGATTTCTAAGTAAAGGGATTAAAATATGCAATTCAGATCACCATCTAAAAACAACACTATATCTAATAAGGACATTGAGAAGGAGTTTAAGAATCTAAGAAAGGAACTCTTGGATTTAACCTTAAGGAACCCTCTTCTCAGCTTCAAATCAAGGAATAGGAATCTCTCTATAATAAACCAATCACCAATGAATGCATATAAGGTCCTTGTTTTAGAAAATAAGAAGATGTATTTTGCTCCAAATAAGGCTGAAACCAAAAAGTCCAGAGCCCATACATTCATTGATCAAACTAAGGATTTCTTATCATCAGAAAGCGATAAGACACTAAAGGCAGACCTAACACCTAGTGAACTTCAGAAAAGGCTATTCTATATAGACCAACAGTCCAAGACTATGGTTCAAGAGCAAGGATATAACATTTTGTATATTGCACTTGGCTTTTTAGAGTGGATTGACAAGAAAAAACCTAGGCAAAAGAATCTGGCACCCCTTATTCTTATTCCTGTTGCATTGGAGCGTAAGAAAGTTGGAAACTCATTTTCCCTATCATGGACTGGGGAGGATATCCAAAATAACATCTCCATTCAGGCAAAATTACGTGAAGCAGGTATTGAGCTGCCTAAATTTGAGCAAACCTCTTATATTGAAGGGGTGAATCAGTACTTGTCTGAAGTCAAGAAGGCAATAAGGCCTTTTGGCAAATGGGATGTTAAAGGTGATGTTGCCTTAGGATTCTTCTCATTTACAAAATTCGTAATGTATAATGACCTGAATCCTGAAAGCTGGAGCAAAGATGTGGATTTAACTAAAAATGAGTTAATTCAGGCTATATTCAATCCAAGCAAAAATGTCTATGAGGATACATTTGAGGAAGATGATGTTGATGAGAAATTGCATTATAAGACAATGTATCAGGTATTGGATGCAGACTCTTCACAGATTGCAGCTATAGAAAACGTTAAGGCAGGACATAATCTGGTTGTGGAAGGACCTCCAGGAACCGGTAAGTCCCAGACAATTGTTAACCTGATAGCTGAGCTTATTGCAGAGGGAAAGACAGTCCTTTTTGTCAGTGAGAAGATGGCTGCACTTGAGGTAGTAAAAAGCAGATTGGATAGTGTTGGCCTTGGAAAATTCGTCTTGGAATTGCATTCCCATAAGACAAGAAGGAAACAGTTGCTCAAAAATCTTAAGAAGTCAACAAACGTAAGGTCAACAAGAGACTTGAAACTGGATCAGACACTTAGAAAGCTTGAAAACCTTCGTGACCAATTGGATGAATATGCTGAGGTCATTCATAAGCCTGTTGCAAATGTAAATCTTTCACCATTTGAATTGTATGGTATGAAGGAATCATCAGAGGATTATTTCTCTCGTCAAAATAGGATGTTGCCTTTGGTTAGATTTGACAATCCAGAAGTTCTCACCATGAAGGATTTGGATGACATATTGATATCATTGGAGAATTTGGCAGAGCTGTATTCCACCATTTCCAAAAACAATCCTTGGAGCTATTGCAATCCTAAAAGCCTCCTTCCTGCAGATTTAAGGGAAATTGAATTATTAATTAGGGACAGCTTAGAATCTCTAAATGACTTTAGGTTTGAAATGAGCATAATTAATGAAGTATATGGAATTAAGATTCCAAATACCCTTAAGGAGTATGAGGACTCCATAACTGCATTGAACATTTTAAACAGTGAAAGTGCAGATTTAGTGGACAGTTCCATTTTGCTTAGCAAATATTGGTTCAGCAATCCTGAGAAATCCTTGGAACTGATTAGGCTATTGCAGCATTATCAGCATGCTTCCACATCACTCAATAAATTTACGGATTACCTATTGATTGCAGATTTGGATACAATCATATATGACTTGGAAAGGGAGTCTAACAAGAAATTCCGTTTATTTGGAGGAAATTCCCATAAGGAAGAACTTCAAAAGCTGTATAAAGACAATGTCCCAAGCGATAAGGAAGTATTGAATGATTTGATAAGGGTGCGCAATCACATTAAAATCAGGCAAGGCCTAAAGGATAATGAAGCCCTTGGAAGAGCATACTTTGGTGACTTATGGAGCGAAAATGCAAATCCTGATGATTTAAAGAAAGTGGCAAATTGGATGAATAAGTTCAGATATCTTATTTCCAATGGCACATTCAGCCAGACCACAGTTAAAATGCTTTCCAATGACCTTTTCCATCCAAGCATTGATTCCGGAATAGAGGATTATGTTGAAAAGGGAAATAGGTTCTATGTGAATCTAAAAAAATTGGAATCCAAATTAAATCCTAGAAGCAAGATTATCTTTAAAAGAGAAACAGAGGATGTTCCATTTGATAAATGGGAAATGCAATTGAATAAATGGAAAGGGCAATTGTCAAGCCTACACTTATGGTCACAATATTCAAATACCAAAAGGGCCTGCATGAACACTCCCGCATCATTATTCATTAAGACAATTGAAAAGAGAAACATTAAAAAGGATGATGTAAAGCCATTGGTATTTGGTAATTTTGCAGATAGCCTGCTTAATATAGTCTTTAATGAGAATGATGCATTGGCAACATTCATTGGAGAATTGCATGAAAACCGCATCAAGGAATTTAGGGATCTGGACAGGAAGATTATCAATCTTAATAGGAAAAGGATATTCAATAAGTTGAATAGTGAAATTCCAAAGATTTATGGTGCTGCAAATGACCCTGAAGCTAAGGTATTGGCTGGAGAATTCACAAGAAAAAGTGGCCATTTGCCAGTTAGGACATTGCTTGAAAAGGCTGGAGGAACCATTAAGAAGATCAAGCCTGTATTCATGATGAGCCCATTGTCAATTGCACAATACCTTGATCCTACCAATCCTAAATTGCAGTTTGATGTTGTCATTTTCGATGAGGCAAGTCAGGTTAAGCCTGAAGATGCATTAGGTGCATTTATGAGAGGCAAGACAGCAGTTGTTATGGGAGACACCCAACAATTGCCTCCTACAAGTTTCTTTGATCAGATGACTGACAGTGAAAGCGGTGAAGAGGTTGCAACAGCATTGGATATGGAAAGCATATTGCATTTATGCAAATTATCATTCCCAGTTAAAATGCTTAAATGGCACTACAGAAGTCGCCATGAGTCTTTGATTAATATTTCAAACAGGGAATTCTATGACAATGAGCTATTGGTTTATCCGTCCCCATCCCATAATGACCCTGAGTTAGGCCTTAAATTCCATTACAATCCGAATACCGCTTACCATAGAGGTGAAGGTTCCGCCAACCCTCTTGAAGCAAAGGATGTTGTTAAGGAAATCTTCAAGCACTTTGAAAAATATGGTGCCAAAAAGAGTTTGGGAGTTGGTACCTTCTCAGTTGCCCAAAAGAATGCAATTCTAGAGGAATTGGAGATTGAAAGAAAGGCACATCCAGAATATGAATCCCTCTTTTCAGAAAATAAGGAAGAAAGATTCTTTGTCAAAAACCTTGAAACCATCCAAGGGGATGAAAGGGATGTTATTTTGATAAGTGTTGGATACGGATATGACACAGAAGGAAAGATGTCCTTGAACTTCGGCCCATTGAATCAGGATGGAGGGGAAAGACGTTTAAATGTGCTCATTACAAGAGCAAGAGAGAAATGTGTAGTTTTCACAAACTTTAGAGCTCATGACATCCATTTAACTGCAAATCCTCCTTTTGGTGTAAAATCCTTGCAAAGCTTCTTGGAATATGCAGAAAACCTACATTATAACCAATCTGTACAGGATGATGATTATGATGAGGCGCCGTTTGAAGATGCAATATATAATTTCATATCTGAAAACGGTTATCAGGTTGATAAGAAGGTTGGCTGTGCAGGATTTAGAGTGGATTTGGCAATCATTGACCCGGATAATCCTGGAAAATATATATTGGGCATTCAATGTGACGGACATAATTATGCTTCAAGTAAAGTCGCAAGAGACAGGGATAGGCTAAGAGAACAGGTTCTAAATGGTTTAGGATGGAATATCTATCATATCTGGTCAACAGATTGGTACAGGAATAGGGATTTGGCAAGAGCCAAGCTATTGGAGAATATTGAATCAACCATCATTGACACTAAGGTAAATGATTTAAAGAAAAAGATCAGTGATGTCGAATCAATGAAAATCAATCCTGTTACAACAGTTATCATTGGAAAAGATGATGAAGAAGAGGATGATGGTGTTGATTTGGCTGATGGAGATGATGAGCCTATTTTCGTAGACAATGATTTGGCAAATATCCAACAGGTAAAAGAAAAAGTAAAGGAAAAAACTGAAAAGGAAAAGGAAAAAGAAGATTTGATTAATAGATATTTAGAAGGATTTGATGAAGAATTGAATAAGAAATCTTCTAATGTGGATAAATCTTCTTCAAATGATGATGACTTGATTGATGATGA
>JAUNXF010000118.1 GCA_030539935.1 Methanobrevibacter sp. | reverse complement strand
TATAATTTTATTATTTTTTTAGATTTAATTTATTAATTTTTATTTTATAATTTATTTTATGGAAGATAATATGAAGTTTATATCAAATTTAATTCCATTGGAAGATGCATTGGCTAAAATTGATGAGAATCAGAGGATTATGGATACAGAAAAGATACATGTTAGGGATTCTCAAGGAAGAGTTTTAGCCCATTCCATTTCCTCTTATCATAACTCTCCTCCATTTGACAAATCTGCTATGGATGGTTATGCAGTAATTGCAGAAGATACATTTGGAGCCTCCAACAATGTCATTAAAGAATTAAAGATCATCGATAGGATTGGAGCAGGGGATTTCACAGATAAAACCCTTTCCAATGGCGAAGCTATTGTGATAGCCACTGGCGCACCGATTCCAAATGGTGCAAATGCAGTTTTGATGAAGGAATTCACCTATGAGGATGGAGACAATCTGGAAATCCATTCACAGGTAACTCCTGGCGAAAACATTTCCCCAAAGGCTGAAGACATTGCCAAAGGAGATGAGATATTAGGGGAAAATGTTTTAATAAGGCCTCAGGAGATGGGATTGATTGCTTCAGCAGGACATAGTGAAGTTGAAGTCTATAAGAGGCCAAGAGTTAAACTGCTGATTACAGGAAATGAATTGGTTGAACCTTCTCCAGAGCTTGATATGGCTAAAATCATCAATTCCAATCAATTCACTATTGCAGCATTGATAAGAAGCGCTGGAGCCATTGTAGATATAGGCCATGGCGCAGATGATTTTGAAGCAGTCAAGGAAGCTATTGATAAGGCGACCAAGGAATACGATGTGGTCATTACAACTGGAGGCACAGCCATCAGTAAAGGGGATGTAGTGGTTGATGCAGTTGAGGAATTAGGTGAAGTCCTGTTCCATGGTGTTGCAATGAGGCCGGGAAAGCCTGTAGGTGCTGGAATTGTCAATGGCACTCAAGTGTTCATGCTTTCAGGTCAGCCTGTAGCTGCGATGGGCCAGTTCGATATCATTGCAAGACACTACTTATTCAAGATGCAGGGATTAGATTATTCCCATAAGGTTTTAAAAAGAGTTTCACAGGCTAAGATACCTTCATCACTTGGAAGAACCGATTATATTAGGGCTGTAGCGGATGACAATGGCGTGCATCATGTATTGAATAGAGGATCAGGTATCATAAGGTCAATGGTTGAAGCCAATTGCTATATCATCATTGATGAAAACCATGAGGGAATTGAAAAGGGAGATGAGGTTGATCTTATCTTCTTCAATGACATGGCATGGCCTAGCCTTTAAAAAATAGTTATATAAGGATAAATTCTTATCCTTAGTTTTTTCTTTTTTTAATTTTGCTTTTTTAAGTTATATTTTAAGTTTTAAAACTTTTTTACTCTTATTTTAATCATTAACGGCTTCTTTGTCCCAATTTATAGAATAAATAATATGCAAAGTAATCGTCATGACTGTTTCTATGGCTCATGGAACCTTGGGAATATCCGTTTCTATATCCTTCTTCATAGGCATAGGCCTCTTCATATTCCATTTGCTCTTCAATATAGTCATCCTGCATCTTATTTAGTTTCTCATCGAATTTCTCTTTTGAAAATTCTGATTTGGGACTGTATGAAACGATCTTTTTCATTGTATCATTCACTTCATTTCCATCGTAGGACAATGCATAGAATGTCTTGTTTGATTCGAAGTAGAGATAGGTCACATCATGGTCAACTATGCTTCTATGGCTATAGAATGCAACGGCATTATGCCCATCGATTTCCATCTCTTCAACATCATAGAGTTCATCAAGTGTGGATTCATAGCCATAATTTTGTCTTAGGGACTTATCATCTTCCAAAGTTACAAGTCCAAAGGTGAATACATTATCCTTTAGATAAAAGTCGCTTTCACATCTTCCGCCTTCATATTCCGGTGGAATTTGGAAGCTTATGTTATTTATGGTAATGTTCAGCCAATCTGAAGTGTCCACATCACTAATTTCAGCACTTGCTGCGCCAATGGCAAAAAGTGCCATAACCCCTATTGCACATATGAAAAAAATAATTTTTTTGTTCATGTTTTATTCTATAAGTCTTTTTGGTTTTAAAAATTTCTAATTTGCATAGATTTAGAAAATTATTAAAATATTTAATATGAACTTCTAATTCAAATAATTACTTTTTTATATTATGAAAACTTAATAATATTATCAAAATACTTTCAAAAATTATTAATAATTCTTAAAATTATTTTATGATAGTTTAATAAATCAATAATGTGTTAATATGAACGGTATATGGTATTATGTAATAGCTTTCTTAATTATTTGGACTATTGCAATTGTATTTAAGGATAAGCTTACAGACTATGGAGTTGAAGTGAACTTTCCTCTTTTGATGTGGAAAACCAAACGTTTAAGGGGATTCATTGATAGGTTGGCAAACAAGGCTCCAAGATTCTGGAAATGGTATATGAATGTGGGAATCGTCATCTCAACAGGATTCATGATTCTTATGGCTGTTGCCTTGGTATATTCACTGAAAACTCTTATGGATGCTCCTACAGTCAGTCTAATCGTTCCAGGAGTTGAGGTTCCAGGATCTCCAATATTCATCCCTCTCCTTTCAGGGCTTATTGCTCTTGCAACTGTCCTCATTGTTCATGAATTCTCTCATGGGATTTTGGCCAGGGTTGAGAAAATAAGCTTAAAATCCATTGGCCTTCTTCTCTTTGCAATTCTTCCAGGTGCATTTGTAGAGCCTGATGAAGATGAATTGAATGAATTGGCTAGACCTGCTAAAATGAGAATTTATGTGGCAGGGTCCATGGCAAATTTGACATTGGCAGCTATTGCATTGATTGTCATGCTGGTGGTTTCCTCATTTGTGATTCCTGTCGTATTTGAAGAGGATGGGGTTATGATCAGCAGATTGACTGAGGATGGAAATGCAATCAATTATCTCTCTGAAGGAATGATCATTAAGGAAATAAACAATGTAACAGTAAATGATTCCGCTTCCTATCAAAAGGCAATCACAACCCTGAAGCCGAATGAAACTGTCAACATTAAAACGGATCAGGGAGATTACAGTTTCCAATTGAAGTCCAATCCAATGAACAAGTCATTAGGATTTATGGGCATCCAAGCCAAATCACATAGCGTTGTTGCCGATGGTTTTGACAATCAGTTCTTTACCCCTTTATTATGGATTCTAATGCCTTTGGATGAGATATTATATTGGATATTTTTCCTGAACTTTGCAATCGGCACATTCAATCTGCTTCCGATGAAGCCTTTGGATGGGGGACATCTCTTTGAAAATCTCTTGTCCTACATCATGCCTGAAGCGGCCTATAAGCCAATCGTGACTTTCATGTCCTTCTTCATGGGAATCATTATTGTGGTTAGTCTGGTTGTTGGATTGGTTGGAGTTCCAGCTTAGAAATTTATTTTTTCCATTCTTTTTTCTATTTTCATTTTTCCATTTTTTATTCTTTTATTCCATTTTTATTCTTTCATTTTCTTAATTTCATTTCATATTTATAGAAATTGTTCGTATTCGATAAAACCAAAACTTTATATATATAAAAAATCATATAAATAATTGTTTAAACATTAACGAACTAATAATACTGTTAGTTTAGAAATGTTAAATAAGTAATACTTTAAAAATTCAACGAGGAATTAAAATGAAGGCAAAAGCTGAAAAAATAGGTGATGGAGTATACTGGAT
>JAUNXF010000117.1 GCA_030539935.1 Methanobrevibacter sp. | reverse complement strand
TTTTTCATAGAAACCTATAAATTCATCATAAAACCTATAAAATAAAAAAAAATAAAATAGGTAAATTTTATGCCTTATTCCACCCTATAATCCATACCATCCAAGCTAAAATTGATTATAATATTTATCTCCTGCCTTTCAATAACTACATTCCTATCCCCCTTCTTATCGGAAATCTCATTTTCCCTTATCCATTCATCATAAATCATCACATTGTGCATTGCACTCATATAAATCTCTTTCAATCTTTTTGGATTTGTCTTGATGTATGCCTCATGAACCTTTGTCTTTGCTCTTCCCTGAAGTTCATCTACAAGGTCATGGCTCAAACCGATATTGCTTGCATGGAACTTGCGCAAACTATGAGATCTGAAGAACCTGTAATGCCCTACAAATCCAAAGCCCAAGCTGTCATTGACCTTCTTGAAATTATACATCAGGGAGCTGTCAGTGAAGTCAAACAGCTTATCCTCCAAAGTCAGATTTTCCCTTGAAAGCAAAGACTTGACAATATAGAAACTGGCTTCAGGAGAGCAGAATGCATGATAGAACTTATTGGTTTTCCTCCTCTTTAGATAAAATGTAGGAATAATACATTTAAGATTTTCCAATGAATGCAAAACATCATCAATTGAACATCCATCATGATAATCCCCAGTTGCCTTGATGAAATCGCCTACAGATAAAGACAGAGTTTCAGCCTTGGCGCAACCGCTGCTTGATATGAAAAGAATGACTGCCAGAAAATCAAGACAGGAGATTTCACATACCCTTCTAATGTCACGCTTTGTTGGCAAGTCACCATAGGAACTAAGATATTCCTCCTTCAAACCAATATCATTCAAATATGGCAATTCAACTTCAAAATGCCTATAGAAAGTTTTGATTCTTGAAAAATAGGTTCTAACAGAACCGATAGACAAATCAGAATCCAATAAAAAAGCCCTGAAATCCAGCAATCTCTTCTTGATATGCCTATTTTTAAGTGGGACCATACTTTCTTCATCTCTTATTGCCTCATCAATCAAATCTTCCATAGCCATATTATGAATGGATTCATACTTCAAAATAGCAGACCTATAAGATTTAATTGTACTGTTTTTGATATTGCGACTCTTGCAAAAAGCCATGAACAAATTATCATTTATCATAAATAAGAACAAAATAAGAAATTAAATAAAATTAATCTTAGATAAATTAACGAATGAATTAATAATCAAAAAATAATTATAATATAAACATTTTAAAACCAAAAAATAAAAAATAAATGAACTCAAAATTTGAATTAATTAATATAACATACATTAATATTAAATAAACTTTCAATTAAAAAATATAACTCATTTATCCTGGCTAATAGTAAACTACTATACTAAATTTTCACAATAATTCCATAAATCATAATTCCAATAAAAATAACTAGTTAATAATGACACAAATTGCTCTTTTGGAATATCTCCATCAACTCTAAATAATTTAATCTCTTTACCAATACCCTTAATTTTATTATCATCAATGGACAACTTAGACCTTTTTTCAAATTTTTTCACATTATCATAAATAATAATTGAACCATCACAATGTTTAAATTTTCCAGTATCTTTTTCAAAAATTGCATGGAAATATCTGCTTCCTCTTAAATGTATATTCTCTTTTGAAGGTAATTCTTCACATGTGAAAACAACTTCATTTTCTTTTCTAGTTTTCCACAAATATTCTGTTGATTCGCCAGCAGGATAGTTTTTGAATAAACCTTTATCCTCATTTTTTAAATTAAGAACATTACTCCAATTTAATGGCTTTGAAAAAACAGTACTCGTATAACACATATCCGTAAAATTTCTTAAAAAAGGATCCAACCTAATTTTTAAATCTACTTTCTTTAAGTCCAACTTATTTAATTCTTGAGTTATCCAATATGAGGAATTAAATCTATTTATGGGTAAACATAAACCATACTTATTATTATTTATCATTATAGAATTTAAAAATTTAATATTTGATTTTTTTACATCAATTAAAAATTCATCATCATAAATACTATTAAATTCTTTTAAATCGTAGGGCTTATTATCTAACAATGCTTTAATCCTATCTTCAAAAATCGAATCCTCAATTAACTCTCCTAATAACAATATTCTTGAATATAACATTACATCTTGAATCTTTCCATTTAAACTTTTAAGTTTTGCTTCATGTTTTTTATAATATTTTAATACATCCTCTTCTTTTATACTATCTAAATCTTCTATAAGATTTTGATGCTCAAGATGATTGTTATCAAGATAAATATCTTCTAAATGCATCCATGGAGTTAAAACATCCTTTAAAAAGAAATTTTTTAATTTAAAATTAATAATAATCACCCTATTTGAATAATATAAAGTAAGTTAAAGAATTCATCTCAAACATCCTATTGGAATTACCTTCACTCCATCAGCTCTTGTATAGGCCATTTCACCACCTGTGATTACAGCCAAGAAGCTTGGCTCCTCCAAGTCAATCTTCTTGTCCTCCACACTCTTCCTAATCAGTTCCTTCAGCTTAAGCAGGTTTTCCGCTCCCTTGTCAATTTCCTTGTGACCTAACTTGAACTCTATCAATGCATACCTCCCATCGCTAAGGTATATGATGCAGTCCGCTTCAAGGCCGCTGTCATCACTGTAATAAAGCACCTCTCCGTTGACTGAACTTGAATAGACCAACAAATCACGTATGCATAGGTTCTCAAATATGAATCCAAATGTCTCAAAGTCTTTCAACAGTTTTTCAGGTGTAAGGTTAAGGCTTGCCACTGCTATTGAGGGGTCGATGAATTCCTTCTTGTGTGACTTCCGGATGGTGTTTGCAGAGCGGATGTTAGGTGACCATGCCGGAATGTTTTGAATCACATACAGCCTTTCAAGGGCATTGATGTATGAATCATATGTTGGAGGCGAAATGTCTCCGTATTCTGTTTTTATGTCTTTCATCAGTGTCTTTTTGCTTGCCAATGTTGATATGTTTCGGGCATAGGATTTCAGGATTGCCTTCACTCTTTGAGGGTTTCGCTTGACACCATCAACTTCTGAAGCGTCACTGTTGCATATTATGTCTATATAATCTGATACGATTGCCAGCTGCTGCTTTTCGGTTTTCTTTCTTAATGATTCAGGCCATCCTCCTCTGCAGGCAGCGAATATCAAGTCAGTAATTGTCAAGTTTGATCTTATACCATCAATGTTTAAGTCCTCATTGTCAAATAAGTCGATTAAGGATATTGCCCCTGTGGATTCCCCGCTTTCATATAAGCTCATGGGGCGCATTACAATTCTTTTTATTCTGCCTGCTCCATTGTGTGTGATCTTGCTTCCATCTACTGTTGTTGAGCCAGTTAGGACATACAGCCCATCTTCATCTGATTCATCCACCAGATATCTTACAGCATTCCATAACTCTGGAGCCATTTGCCATTCGTCAATCAACATTGGCTTTTCACCTTTCAGGAGTTCTATTGGATTGGTGTCTGCAAGTTTCAGGTAAGACTTTCCATAAATAGGGTGTTGCAGTTCCTTTAGGCTATTGCATTGCCTCTTGGCTGTTGTGGTCTTGCCGCACCACTTTGGACCGGTTATCAGCACGGCCCCCATATATTCTAGAGATTCCTTAAGTTCCTGATCAGTATATCTTCGCAAATAATCTTTCATGCCAATCACTTTTTTATGTTTTTCACCTATTTTATTTTATACTTTTCACCATATAAATTTTA
>JAUNXF010000116.1 GCA_030539935.1 Methanobrevibacter sp. | reverse complement strand
TTAATTATTATTATAATTTACAAGTATATAAATATTTCGACTTTATACGAACAATATTATGGTAGACAATGACATCCCAATCATCGAATACAATAATGTACAAAATTATACATCAAGGTTAAAAATTGCAAAAGATTATAATATAAAAAAACAAATATAATATCTAAAGTGAAATTTTTAAAAATGGGATTGGAAAAATCCCATCAATAAATTTAAGGATTCTGTAAATAATGATAAAAATAGCTAGAATAGATGGAGATGGGATAGGAAAAGAAGTTACTGAAGCAGGAGTGGCTGTTTTAGAAGCCATTGATTTAAACTTTGACTTTGTTGAAGCAGAAGCTGGCAGAGAATGTTTTGAAAAGAATGGAACCACCATTCCAGAAGAAACAATCAAAATAGCTAAAGATGCAAAAGCCACCCTTTTTGGAGCAATCACTTCAACTCCCGGACAAAAAAGTCCAATAATAACATTAAGACAGGAATTAGACACTTATGCTAACTTGAGACCAATCAAATCATTTAAAGGAATCGATTGCCTATTCAATGATTTGGATTTTCTTATTGTAAGGGAGAATACAGAAGGCCTATATTCAGGCAATGAGACTATAGATGACGAGAAATCCAAGGCAATAGCCCAAAGGGTAATCACCAAAAGGGCAAGCGAAAGGATATCAAAGCTTGCTTTTGAAGAGGCAATCAAGCTAGGAAAAGAGTCTGTAACCTGTGTACATAAGGCAAATGTGTTGAAAAAGACAGATGGAGTCTTTAAGGAATCATTTTATAAGGTAGCTAAGGACTATCCAAACATAAAAACCAATGATTACTATGTTGATGCCACTGCCATGTACCTATTGACAAAGCCACAGGAATTTGATGTGATAGTTACAAGCAACTTATTTGGAGACATCCTATCAGATGCATCAGCAGGGCTCGTTGGAGGATTGGGACTTGCACCTTCCGGAAACATTGGAGACGAGCATGGAATATTCGAACCTGTGCATGGATCTGCACCGGATATTGCAGGCAAAAACATTTCAAACCCTATAGCCATGATCCTATCCGTTTCAATGATGCTTGAATACCTGAATGAAGAGCATTGGGCAGAAAAGGTTAAGACCGCATGTGAAAATGTCTTGGAAAAAGGAAAAGTCAAAACACCGGATTTAGGCGGAAACAATAAGACAATGGATGTTGCAAATGAAGTTATTAAGGAAATTGAGAAATTATGTTAATCAAATAATCAGAATATGAAAAGAGAGGAAAAATATGTTAAACATAACCACATTTATAGATGCAAATGCGCGCAGATTAGATAAAGAGGTTTATTATTGCCCTAGCAGAAACATCAGATACAATTCCAAAGAAGTGTTGCACATTGTATCAGGAATAGGGCAAAGATTAAAAGACAAAGGAATTGAAAAGGGAGATAGAGTTTTAATCTATTTGAATAATTCACCAGAATACTTATTTTCACTACTTGCAATATGGAGAATTGGTGCAATAGCCATTCCAACCAATAGAATACTTACATCAGCTGAATTGGATTATATGATTACAGATTCAGATGCAAGGCTAATTATCACTGATGAAGATGCCAGTGAAACAATAAAAGACTTGAATATAGAATCCTACACAATAGAAAACTGTGAAAGCTTTAAGGAAAGTGAATTTTTGCCTGCTGAAGAAACCGAATGGGATGACTTATGTCAATTGCAATACACCTCAGGGACAACAGGCAAGCCTAAGGGATCAATGCTGACCCATGGAAACTGGTTTGCTGCAATCCATAATGCTTGTGACGTATTGACCTATAAGGAAAACGACACATTCCTATGCATTTATCCAATGGCCCATGTAGGAATATTATGGGCAATAGCTGCACTTAGGGCCGGAGCGCTGACAATAACAATGGACTTCTTTGAAATCAACGAATACCTTGAATTATGCAAAAGCGAAGAAGTGAGCGTCTTGTCAGGCATGCCTCCTGTAATCCACACACTAACAAATCTGGAGGAAGAGAAAAGGGAAAGCCTGGCCACCGTTAGAGAGATCATCAGTGGAGGAGGACCATTGCATAGGAAAATATGGAAAAAGTTCATGGGACAGTACAACATCCCTATCATTAATGCATATGGACTATCCGAAACCATTGTCATTGGTACCGGAACTGTCATCAGACCTGAAGACTATGCCACAGCAGACAGATATGAAAGCGTAGGCCATCCAGTATGCTTCTCTGAACTTAAGATTGTTGATGAGGATGACCCAAACAAGACCTTGGGACATTATGAACATGGTGAGATAGCCCTTAGAGGCCCTGCAATAGCTAAAGGATATTGGGGAATGGAAAAGGAAACCAAGGAATCCTTCCTTGAAGACGGTTGGTTCCTGACTGGGGATATCGGCTATATAGATGAGGATGAGCGCCTATTCATTACAGACAGAAAAAAGGACATGATTGTAATGAGCGGATGGAAGATCTATCCTACTGAAGTTGAAGAGACATTGATCAAATATCCGAAAGTGGATGAGATTGCAATTTTCAGCGTTGATGACATCCATAGAGGGGAGCTTCCAGTAGCAGCTGTTGTTTGGAAAGAGGAAGAGGACCCTGATGGATTGATTGCCTATTCAAAGGAATATCTGGCAAGATACAAGGTTCCAAGAAAGATATTCACTATGGAAGAGCTTCCAAGGGTGAATGGCTGGAAACTCCTTAGAAGAGAATTAAGGGAGATGTATTCACAAAATCCAGATGAATAATTGATTATTCATCTTCTTTTTTTATTTTCCAATTAATCTTTCTTTTTTATTTCCTTATTTCATTTTAATTTCAACTGTTCAACTATCTTTTTTTATTAAACAATATCCAAAAATTTATCAGCACCATTAATCAAAATAAATAAAAATTACACATTAGTTAAAAAAACCATTAATTTTCAAACTTTTACCATTTAACCTAATTAAATAAAAAAGAATTAATTTTTATAAGTCTGTGCAAGTTTTCTCATTTTTATTATACCTCTTGATAATATTATTTTATTAAATTAAACAAAATCATACATTATTAAAAAAATTATTAATAAACAACATATTTTTTAAAAAAATTCTGAAATGTATTTAGAGTTATGCAAAAAATATTAAAAATATTTAAATACATTGATTTACATAACATTAAACATAAAATCATATGATTTTATGATTAAAGAAGGTGAAAAAATGGGTAAACTAGACGGAAAAGTAGCAATCGTTACCGGATCAACCTCCGGTATGGGCCGTTCTACAGCTAAATTATATGCTGCAGAAGGTGCAAAAGTTGTTGTAACTGGAAGAAACGAAGAAAGAGCACAAGCTGTAGTGGATGACATTGTAGCAGCTGGTGGAGAAGCATTTGCAGTTATTGCAGATATGGCTAATGTTGACGACATTAAAAAGATCTTTGACGCAACCATGGAAAAATATGGTACCGTCGACATTTTATTCAACAATGCCGGACTTTTAAGTGTAACTCCTCTCTTAGACATTACCAAAGAAGAATGGGACAAAGTATTTGCAGTTGACGTATACGCTCCATTATACTTAACCCAATTAGTGGCTCCTGTAATGAAAGAAAAAGGAAAAGGTGTTGTAATTAACACTTGTTCAGTAGCATCCTACGCTGCACACTTCGGATTTGTAGGTTACATCTCATCCAAACACGCTATTGCTGGTCTTACCAAATCCATGGCATTCGAACTTGGTCCTGAAATAAGATGTAACGGAATTGCTCCTGGTGCTATCCACACTGCTATGG
>JAUNXF010000115.1 GCA_030539935.1 Methanobrevibacter sp. | reverse complement strand
ATTAATTTTTAATTTTTTAAAATAATTTTTAATTTTTTTTAAAATGAAATATTGATTCTCTTTTTACTAAAAAAAACTTAAAATAAAAAAAATAATAATACGTAATACTCTTTTAACTAAAAAAACCTAAAAATAAAAAAAAGAAATTGTATAAATTAATCGAATTTATACAATTGATTCAAATCCTTTTGTAGCGAGTAAACGTGCAAAAGAGCCTTTAGGGGTCATAACAATATTACCATTGTTATACTCATTTAAAGCTGCCTTTACCATAGTCTCTTTTTTGTTTGGATCTTTAGCAGCATTGGAAAGTGCTTTAACTAACACCATTACAGCATCTCCCCTATTCATTGATCCAGTTTGAATGTTTTCTCTGCCCGCATATCCTGCATAGTTATCGTTTTCACGAATAATATCAGTCGCACTGAGGTTAGTTTCTACACCATCGACCTCAAGAGGCCTTACGGAATCTATAATATTGTCTAAACCTTCATCATATATTACAACAACTGCATCAATATGAGTTCCATTACGAGCTTCAACTATTTCTTTTGCATACTGCATACCATCTTCAACACCATTCCAAAGACAATCGTGCATCCTCATATTACCTGCAAGATTTCCAGGAGCATGTTGTGAAGGGTGAGTCATTCCACCAGGGTAGAAAGGATCATAGCTCTTTAAATGTCCATCTTCCAAACGAACAATAAATGCCATATCAACTCCACCATTTGGTTGTTCATATTTATCAGCTGCTAAAACCAATACCGTCTTATTCTCTGCAGCCAAATCAGGACCTCCTACGAAAAAGGTTCCGATAACAAGTAATAACCAAATAAGAATAACAGAAAGAATTGCTATAATAAGTTTTTGTTTTCTATTCATAATTTATTCCTTCCTAAAAAAATCACATTTAATAACATTATATTAATATGATATATGTTTTAATGTAATATAAATGTATTCATAAAAGAAAGGTTTATATAAATCTAAAAATAAATACACCCCAAAAAATAATACTAAAAACTAGAAAAACATTGAAAAAATAATACTAAATTATAAAAATCTTAAGAAAAAGAGAAACAAAATAAAAACAAAATAAAAATCATCCTATTTTATCAGTCCATAAGCTGAATTCCTTTATTTGAGGAGGAATCCCCTGATCTCCACAGGATTCAAGCCATCCTTCATGGGATATAAATTCCTCATCATAATCTACACTGTTTACAAAATCAATCAATCCCTGATTTCTAATTAAAACATCTCTTGGCTTTAAAGTTGAAGACCAGATATAATAAACCTTAAAAACAGTGTCTGGATGATATCCTCCACCTAAATCAATAGATAAAACATCACATCTGTCAATTGATTTTGCAACTTCCTCCAAAGTCTCGTGAAGTCTTACATCTCCACTAATAAATCTGAAATTATTATTATATCTTGAAAGTCTTTCCATAGGCTCAATAGCTTCTGGACTATTGTCAAGGCTAATTAGATTTCCAGTAGTCAATTTATATAAAATTATCTCACTGGTTTTCCCTACATGAGACCCCAATTCAACAACATTATCTGTTTTTTGTAGAACCTCACGCAAATGCTGCCTATACACCTTCATGTCATAACTAAGTTTTATCACTTTATCACCCCAAACTAATTAAATTCATTCAATAACAATCAAATATGGAACAATAAGGAATCAAATATCAGACAAAAACTAATTTAATGTCAGAACATGCCAATACCCTTATCTTAAGTTTATTCATCATCATGTCTAATTCGAATTCCCTCGATTTCCAGTTTATAAAAATCAAATTCATTATAATATTTCGCTTCCAATTTTAACTTTTGGTCTTCATTTGCTATTGCAAATATGGTATTTCCTAACATTGCCATTGAACTGCCAAGCACCTTGCCATGCAATTGATGCACAATCGCCAATAAGTCATCGCTTATCAAATGTGTCTTTTTAGCAAATGACAATGATGCCTTCATAAACTTCTTTATTGTCTCTTCCTCATTGAATTCACTATCAACCGCTACATTAAACTTATTCTTAAATTTAGATCCTATAACAATGCCATCCTCCTTCCTGTTGAAGTCTTCAGCTATCTGTGAGCCAACCTGTGTGATGATTTTTTTATGCTTTGGGTCCTGTATTATTGAAGCGGTTGAAATTTCCCCAAGCGTCTTTGTGATTACATAAAAATCAGACTTTAAAGATTCAAAAACTCCAAAACCAGATTTTTCATGTGGAACAATGGATTTGGCTTCACCAAATCCTGGAGCGCCTGCTTTAGTTCTAAGAACAATGCCTTTAGACAATTCGGCAATGACATCCCCAAGGCCTGTTCCAAGCTCCACTTCTGCCAAATGTGCATATTTTCCACATTCCTCTAAAGACAATCCCAAATCAAAGTGTTCATTTATACAGATGGATGTGCCAATGGATGATGCAGCGGATGTGCCAAATCCGCATCCTATTGGAACTTGAATCGTTTGGTTGATTATGATATTTCCTAAATTAAATTGAATTTCATTATTATTTAAGTCTTTCTCCATTAATTCAATTGTTTTAAGAATGATTACCTCATTATACTCATCTTTCTTACCATTTATGAAAATTGATAATCCATTAGATTGATTTGAATCAACATTCTCTCTAATTTCAGTGATAACACCCTTATCCAACAGTACTCCAGCACCTAATGATCCTTTCAATAATGGATATTCATTATCATAAATGCTGAAAAAACCTGTGATATGAGATGGAACAAATACAGAAATCATTTTAACACTTCAATATTTTAAATTAAATTTATTAATTATAAGAATAAAACTATAAATATTAATAGATTATTACGATTCAATTAATATAAATTATATTTTTAACATTTATAAAATTTTATAATTTATAAAAAATATTCAAAATAGAAATTTTAAATAAGAACTTCTAAAATAAGAAGTTTAAAAAAAAGAAGTTTTAAATGAATTAATTTAAGATATTATACTCAAAGGAGAGATATTATTGACTCACAAAAGAATTGATTTACACATGCACAGTTTATTCAGTGATGGAGAACTTTTACCTTCTGAACTTGCAAGAAGAGCTCTTGTTTTAGGACATGAGGCAATAGCCATCACAGACCATGTAGATTACTCTAACATCAACACCATTCCAGAAATCAGTGACGCAATTGAAGATATAAACAAGAATTGGGACATTACAGTGGTTTTAGGTGCTGAAATTACCCATGCTCCTGTAGAATCCATCCCAGAACTTGCAGAAAGAGCCCGTGAACTTGGTGCAAAGATTGTTGTTGTTCATGGTGAGACATTGAATGAGCCGGTTGTTGAAGGCACAAATTTTGCTGCTGTAAACTGTAAGGAAATCGATATTTTAGGCCATCCTGGTTTAATAACCCGTGAAGAAGCAGAAATAGCTAAAAAGAATGATGTTGCATTAGAAATCAGTGCAAGAAATGGTCACTGCTTAGGAAACGGCCATGTTGCAAATATTGCAAGGGAAGTCGGAAATGATCTTGTTATTGATACAGACACCCATTCTCCAGACAATATAATCACTTTTGAAAGAGCTATTGAAATAGGATTAGGAGCTGGAATGACAAAAGAAGAAGTTTTAAAAGCTACTGTTGAAAATCCTAGAAAAATACTAAAAAGAAATGGAATAAACCTTTGATTATTCCATGACTTTTCTTTTTTTTAAAAAATAAAACTTAATTAAAATAATCTAATTGCAAATGGTCTAATTGCTAGTTTAAAGCTTCCCCTAAACTTTCGGTTTTTGCTAATCTGCATTGTGCAATCAC
>JAUNXF010000042.1 GCA_030539935.1 Methanobrevibacter sp. | reverse complement strand
TCGTTATCTTCTGCTACAGCTCCAACAGATCCAGCTGCTGCCATACCTTGTCCTAAACCGGAACCTAAACCAGCAAAACCAATTGCTACACCAGCACCAATTGCTGCTAAAGCAGTACCTAAAGCAATTTCTACCATATAATATATCTCCTTAAATTAAATTGTTTAAATAAATCGTTTAAATATAATTTTCATTACATTTCAATAGAACGTAAAGTTCTTGATAAAAGAACGTCATTTTTATAAGAATTGTCCTAATCGACATTTCCATAAGCATAAGTTCTTGATCTTAATTATGAATTTTCATAATTGCCTTAAATATAAAATCACATTTCCAATAATTTCATCTTTAAGCGTTGAATTATAAAACTATAAATCTAAATTTTGTCTATTTTTTGATTTTAGTAAATTGTCTTTTAGCTTTAAAAGCTTCAAATGAATGTTTTCCACCCATATAGAATTGAGAGAAGAACTCTACATAGTTAAGACGCAAAGCGTTAACACCAGCACCTAATACTTGGAAAAGGAAGTTAGCAATATGTCCACCAATAAAGATGATAATAGCTAAAACAATACCTACAACTGGAATCATGTCATTTACCATATTGGTCAAGATGTTTACAGTCATTGCAATACCACCAGTAGCTAAACAAAGAGCTAAAAGACGAGCATATGAAAGTACATCTCCCATGAATCCAAATACATCCATAAGTCCATAAGCACCGTTACCCCAGATAAGCATAACAAGAGCAGCAACAATGAATACTGCACCTAATGCCATACCAATCATTCCAATTGCTGGGAACAAGAATCCTAAAATCAATAAAATGATACCAAGTTCAAATACAAACCATACGATTTGAGAACCAAGAGCCTCTTTCTTTTCGCCGTATCTTAAATTGTCAATTGCACCTAAAATGAAACCGATGTTTGTGTAAATAACACCAATTACAATAGCAATCACCAAGATGGTTGCTGGGAATTTAAATGCATTGATAGGGTCGATAACTGTAGGAAGAGCAGGTCCCCAGCCTAATATTCTGGTCCATAAGTCACCAAGCATACCATTGGTAACCAGACCTAAGATAATGGCCCACAGCCCGCTTGCTATGATGATTAATCCACCATCATGCATGGTTCTATTGATTTTACCCATTCCTCTGTATAGAATGAATCCTATAATTACAACTAAAAGACCGTATCCTGCATCGGTTAAACAGAAACCGAAGAAGAAAGGATATGTAAGAGCTACAAATAAAGTAGGGTCAATTTCATTGTATTTTAAAGGGGAATACATTTCAACTAACAATTCATAAGGTTTTGAATATGCACCATTTTGCTGCAAGACCGGAACGTCTTCCGCATTGTCTGGAACTTCTTCAACTTCCATGATAACATGACCATCGGTTGCGGCCTCAATAATGGCTTGAGTCTTTTCCACATCCTTTTCAGGTACCCATGCTTCGAAGACATAAGTCTTATCGGTTTCAGCAAAAGTTGCGAAAACCTCATTTTTCTCTTTTTCGTTTTCCAATTGTTCTTTTAAAGCAAGAACTTCATCATCCCATTTTTCCGCTACAACTTTCAATTCAGCTTTAGCTTGGGATCTTTCACTTTCGATAGCTTGGAGTCTGGATTCAGAAGAGGAAATAAGACTATCTGGTCTTCCTTCTAAACCTTCAGTTTCAAACTTCTCGAACTCATTTTTCCTAAGTAAGGTATAGATATCATCCTTAAACTCATTGGCAACGACGACCACCATGATATAATATTCTTTTTCTTCGTCTGGAACCAATTCGTAGAAGAGATCATCTGTAATCTTACTGTATTCATCTTTGAATTTCTGAGCTGACTCAGCAGTGATCCTACCAACAATGGTAGAAGTGTACTTTGAATCGCGCAATAGACCTAAGTCCATATCTAAAGGTTTTAGCTTTTGAGCCAAATCCTTATTGGATTCAAGCTTACTCTCTTCACTGTCTAGTGCGGCTAACTTATTTTCAATACCTTTTGTTTCACCTTCAACCTGGCTTAATGTTGATTCTGCATAAGCAATTAAGCTTTCAGTATCAACATCCTCGACTTCTTTAGGAACTGGAAGATCCGGACTGATAAAAGACATTATCAGATCTTTCATTCCCCGTCCTTCAGACAAGGCATCTCCCAACAGATCGGAAATACCGCTTGTCTTCATAAGAAGTGAAGAAAGCTTACCGGTGTGCGGTGCAACTTTTGAAGGTTTCAAAAGTTCTGCTAGCTTAGGATCTTGCTGAATACGTTCAGAAATATCATTTATTTGGACAACACCCTCGTCGTGAAGTGCCGCCACTGTAGGACCAGCGTACTTGTCCAAAGTTATAACATTAAGCTTACGCATTCTCGCAGTTCTAAACATTATCTCACACTATAAAATATTTTTAACAATAATTGAAGCAGCTTCATCTATATTTTTTCTAGCAGCATTTTTGATGTTTTCAACATCTTTTTCTGCTTGAGAAGTGATAGATTCAGCTTCTTTCTTTGCATTTTCTTCTGCATTAAAAACAGTAGATTGAGCTTCTTCGCTAGCTTCATTCTTAGCAAGTTCAATCATTTCATTAGCTTTAACAGTAGCTTCATCAATCATAGCTTTTGCATCGACTGTTGATTGTTCTACTAAGGAATCAGCATCGCTTTCAGCTTTTTTTATTTGGGTAATAGCTTCTGATATCCCTGCCATAATAAATCACCATGGTATATTAATATCTATTTTTGTTAATATATATATTTTATTAAAATATTGTTATATTATAATATAATAGTAAATTATAATGAAACTGAAAAATTAAATCATGATGATAAATTATGACAATGTTGAAGCAATATCATAAGAAAGTCAACTATGATCTTTTAGAGAATTTCTTAAAAAAATCAAAAAAATAGAAATTGATTCAAGGGCCTTAGAATTAATAAAAATCAAAATAAAAGTATTAAATTAAATATTTTCAAAATTATGAAAAAACGTTTCATGAAAAATTCTTGAAATTTCATGAAAAGAAAAAGCAGTGAAATCAAATGAAAAAAATAGATTCTAAAAAAATAAAATGAATTTAAAATCTTTAAAAAAATAATTAAAGATAAAAAAATAAAAAAATTACTTATGGAATAATCTTAAAAATGAAACCGGCAATTTTCCAAGGTATGCAGCAACAGCTATAGCAATCAATATAACACCAAACAAAATGAAAATAAGATTATAAGGCATTAATAAGAATGTAATACCCACTAAAAGGAAAATCAAACCATCTATTAATATTGCCGCTTTGGTCCAGCTAGGTTCAAATACAGACAATGCAAGTGTCCAGCCAACAACAACAAGAACAACAGTTGAAGCGATCACATCTAAGGTCACAGGATTTGCATCAACATAATTCCATAATCCAAGAATTATTAAGATGGCTGAAAAAGCCAATAAAATAATAGATTTCTTTGTTAATCTCATGGTATCCTCTTAAAAATTTTATATCAACATCATATGTTATTTATTTAATCCTATTTAAAGCTAAAAGATTTAAAAAGGACTATTTGTAAATCATCAACTTTCCTATTTAAAGCTAAAAGATTTAAAAATGACTATTTGTAAATCACCAATTCTTCAATAGGCTTTCTTGGAGTGTCCCTAGGTTCTGCATTTCCATATCCTAAAGGAGTGAACAGTACAGGTTCCCATTCATCATCTAAATCCAAGAATTTTCTTGCCTCATCAGGTTTGAATGCTGCAATGAAACAGGTATTCAAGCCAAGGTCTTCAGCTGCAAGGATCATATGGGTCATTACGATTGTTGCATCAATGTCTGCAATGTTTTTGCCATCGAATTTTCTTGTCCATGCCCTTTCCTTGGAAGCCACTACACAAAGTGCAATTGGAGCTTCTGTAAACCATTCTGGAGGATAGATTGCACTCAATGCCTCTTTGTTCTTTTTGGTATCAATCACAATAACCTTAAAAGGCTGGAAGTTTACTCCTGTAGGAGCAAGTCGGGCAGCTTCCAATATCTTATCTAACTTTTCCTGCTCTACTTCCCTATCCTCAAAACCTCTCATACTGTATCTCTTTTCAATAACATCAAAAAATTCCATTTGAATTACTCCTAGAATAAATTAATATATTTAATCAATTCAATAAAAATAAATTATTCTTCATCCATCTTCCTATTTTTAAAACCTTCATAAACGATATCTTCCAAATCACAGAAACGTCTGAATTTCTCTTCCTCTTCCATTTCCTCATATGCATGAGCCACAAGTCCAGGCAACCTTCCAATCATGAAAATTCCCAATCCCAATGAGCTGTCAAATCCCAAATCGGAAAGCAGTCCTGCATTGGCACCATCCACATTCAAGCAAATTCCTTTCCTTTCAGACAATATTCTCTCGATTACAAGTGCCAATTTGGTATGAGGCCCAATGGATGACTCTGAAATAGCCAAGTCCAATAGTCTGACTGCACGAGGATCCTTATCATGATACCTATGGCCGTAACCTGGAATTCTCTTAGACTCAGATTCGTATTTTTCTACAATTTCAATGGCTTTTTCAGCTATTTTCCTATTTACATCCGCTTCATCAGTCTCTTCAAGATTCAAGGAACTGATAGACTCCTGAAACAGATTCATAGCCCTTTCAATAGCTCCTGCATGATTCTTTCCAAAGGATAACAATCCTCCTGCAACAGCATTGTTGATGTTTGCTCCAGATGATGCAATGAGCCTTGCAGACTGTGTGCTTGGAGGGGTCACACCATGGTCACAGAATGAAACCAGAATATGGTTGAAGATCTTGGATTCCCTCTCATCAGGCAACCTTTCCCTTAGAAGCAGAAATACCATCTCTGCAAAGCTAAGATTAGTGATCAAATCCTCTTGATTATAACCTCTGGTAAACAATTCATTAGGCTTTACATCTGTTATCCTAGTCTTAATGCTATGCTCTGGAAATTTAAAACCATTTTTCCCAGGCCTTTGATTATCTTTCATAATATTCTCCTAAAATAACCATTAAAAATCTCAATAATAATAAGTATAATTTTTTTCTATTTATATGATTCTATTTATTGAATTGACTAGAATTCAAAACTTGCAACTCTTGGCTCTACAAAACATGCAGGCCTTGTTGCAACTATCCTAACTCCGCTTGCCCTCTGATTTCCAATATTTACAAAAGAGCCAAGAACTGTTGTTTTACCGCCAAGCCCTAAAGGACCTATATTTGTCTTGTTCAGTTCTTCACTTATATATTGCTCTATTTGTGATTGACAGTTCAAGTTTCCATGGGCCATGGCCCTTAACATCAATGCATTCGCCTCATAATGGGTTCTTCCAACACCAATAGCCGGAATTGAAGGAGTGCATCCCAACATGGACAATGATTCCTTCAGCCAATCCAATGCCTCATTGAATACAATCATCGAATCTCTCTTATGGAAAACCCTATAGGTCTTTGCCCGTATTTCAGGACCTCCACCTTCAAGAAGAACAGTAATCCTTATCTTGTCATCATCCACTCCAATCAATCTTCCATAAGTGGATTCATCCTTCTCCTCTATTAAAAATGAAGCAGGCTTCATCATATTGGACTCTTCGTAAAGTCCTTTGGATTGCTCTATCCTTTCAATGTCATTTCCTTTCACTGCCATTGGCCTTCCTGGAAGAGTATCCAATCCTTGGGCAATGCCCCTATTGATTTCATTGAAAAAATTAGATGGAATTTCCCTATTTTTACCAATTTCTATTAAAACATGTGGAATTCCAGTATCATCACACAGAGGAAGCCTTTTTTCATCAGCTACCTTAAAGTTTTCAATCATCTGTTCCAAAGCCCAAACCGCATTCTCATTATCAAGCTCCTTTTCCAATTTCAATGCATTTTCATAGGCAATCAATCTGTCTTCACTATAGGAGCTTCCTGCCTTGACAACTGCATCTTGAACCTTTTCAATCAAATCCATAATATCAACAATAATTTATTTAAAAAACGAATAAAAACAATTATTTTTATTTATTTTTATTTATTTCATTATAATTTACTCATTATAGCATCAGGATAATATCTTTCAATCAAATCCCTAATTAAAGCCACTTGCTTAGCTCTTTGACGAGCTTCCTTCTCAGTTGTGTCCCAACTGTGATGCTTTGCAACAAATCCTCCAGTCTTCAAATAGACTGGACTTGCCACCTTAATCATTTCAGGAACTTCATAATGGCGTATGAATCCTCCTGTTGATTTTGGATTTTCAGTATGGATGTCAATTGGAATATCTATTGCATCACGCAATGATGCCAACATTGGAATCTGAAGGTCTCTTACAGGATTAAGTGAATTCAATCCGATTGATTCAAAGAGTTTAGCTGAAGCTGGATTGGAACAGCCTGCATGAGCAGATAGCTTAAACAATAAATCCTTTGGAAGTTCACCAGCATCTCTCATTTTAGAAAGAGTGTAAAGCAAACCCTCATCGTATAATAGGATGCCTCTAACTCCCAAATCAACTGCTCTCTTAACATCTTCAATGGCATAAACAAGGTTATTGTAGCCTCTTAACCTGTATCCTATACGTTTTCCCTCTTCAGTTTGAACAGTTGCACTTGTATCATAAGGAGCCCTTGGACCAACTGCCAGGAACAATTGAATATTTGCTTCCCTTGCCAGGTTCACCATGTCGCTGATTTCATCATCCAATAAAAACATGATTCCCTTAGTTTGGGTAGCCCTATGAATGGTTAAATCATAATCATTGCATGCATTTAAAAGAGATTCAAGTGCAGAAGGACCTTGTATTCCAGGAACTTCAAACCTGTATTGCCCTCCATCTTCAAATCTTTTCTCTGATGTATAATCATCATGCAATTCATTGATTCCTAACTTTTCCAATGATTTTTTAGTTTCATCCATCATAAAAATCACTTTTTATAATTAATTATCTGATAATCTTTAATTAATACCATTTTAAATCAATAAATTTTAATCTAATAAATCCAATTCTTCAAAAACTTCTTGAATTGAATAATTTTCCATATGTTTAATTATTTGTAACTTATTCATATTAAACTTAGGATTCAAAAGTTTGAATTTATCTAAAACATCATCTTCTTTTAAAGGATTTTCCACTTCTCCCAATGGATAATAAGTGGTTTCCTCCAAGATTTCATATGAATCATCACTGAACTTTATTGTTACATTAGATGGTCTTTTTTCTGGAGTCATTTGATTCAATTCTTCATTGTTATCAATATTGATCTTGCTTACGATTTCTTTTATCTTCAAAATGTCCTTATCAGATGATTTTTCATCAAAAAGACCATTGTCAATCAATTCATCAATCGAATCCAAGCTCAAATCATCTAAAACCAATGCAATAGCTACTGCATAAGGCAATGATTGCTTTAAGTCCTGTGCATTTTTAGGAGTATAATTGTCATGTTCACTTGCAATCTTGTAAGTCTCTATATCAATTGAAGAGATGTCTGAACAGTCAATTTTCAAATTATTCAAATCTTTCAAATCTTTCAAATCATTCTTTAAAGCTAAAGTTGAATCAATTGCTGAATGAATATGTCTGCAGAATGGATATTTCTTTAAATAGACATTGTTTATATGGAATTTATTTAAGTTTATATCAATGAACTGGGATAATTTTGAATCATCTAAATTGCCATTCTCATCACAATGCTTTTCATATAAATCTGAAGCCATTGCCTTAATGAATCCTTCTTTTCCATCAATTAATGATTCTCCACCAGTGAATCCATTTTTAGCTAAATATGCTGATATTATTCCATTGTAAACTGCATTTCCAACATGCAATGATTTTCCCATGGTTCCAGCATGATCTGCTTCAAGAAGTCCTGAAGATTGGGTTGCACATAAACCTAAACAATGTTCTGTTTTCTCCTTATCCAATCTTAAAAGCTTTGATGCAACTGCTCCTGCTGCAAATGTGCCTATTGTTCCAGTGCTATGGAATCCTTGATTTCTATGATTTGGATTAACGAGCATTCCAAGAGCAATAGCTATTTCATATCCTCCAATGACTGCTTCAAAAAACTCATCTGAAGTGATATCCATGTCTAAACTCTTACCTGATATCATTGCCAAAACTGTTGAAAAGACAACTGATCCCGGATGCAATTGTGCCCATCTATGGCCATCATCCAAATCCAAGCTATGAGATGCAATTCCATTTATGAACCCTTTATTTAATGAATTAAAATCTGTGCCATATAACTCATAAATGGTTTTAATGGCTATTTGAGCATTATCACTCTCTAAACCTCTTAGATAAACTGCCAAATAGTCAATGAAACATAGTTTTGCCTTTTCAATAGCTTCTTTGGGAATATCGCCATAACTTAAATGAACAAGATATTCAGACAATTGATTTATAATCATAATCTTATCTTTATAATTACTATATAATAAGTTTGTATAATTCTCGCTAACTGATTAGAATAAAATAATATAAATAATAAATTGGACATATGAAAATATAACGTTAAGAAAACTATTTAATAACGTGAAATTGATAATATTTGGAGGTGAAATGATAGGATATAGGAAATTGAGATTAATTTTCATCCTTAGCATATTATCGATATTACTTTTAAATACAGTCTATGCAACAGAGGATATGGCTTTAAATGAAAATGATGATCCAATAGGAAGTAATGAAAATTGCATCATGCTGGAAGAGGATAATCTAAATGAGGATAATGATGATGGTTTTGAATCCATACAAAAATTGATTGATAATTCCAATGCAGGAGATTCAATTTACTTGGAAAATAAAACATATAAAGGAAATGGAACTCCAATAAAGGTCAATAAAAATTTAACAATCTATGGATATCAAGATAAAAGCAAAATCAACACAATTCTCGATGCAGATTCCAAATCCAGAATATTCGACATTGCTGAAAGCACTCAGCTAAACCTCTATGGATTATGTTTTATTAATGGAAATGGGAACGGAGGCGCCATTTACAACAAAGGAACTTTAAATATATATGATTCTACATTTGAAAATATAAAGGGAAATGATGGTGGAACAATATACAATGAAGGTCTTTTGAAAATTAATGGAACCAACTTTAAATCGAATAGTGGAAGATATGGTGGAGTCATCTACAATTCTAAGGACTTGGAGATATATGATTCATCATTCAATAAGAATACTGCATTTGAAGGAGGGGCCATTTTCAATTCTGCCAATGCAATTATAGCCAATTCCAATTTTACAGGTCAAAGCGTCACACATAAAGCGGGAGTAATTTTTAGTAGTGGAAACCTAAACGTCAACAAATCTATTTTCAATTTAACAACCGGTTCAGATGAAGGGGGAGCAATCTTTACAAGTGGGGGGATTGCAAATATCACATCCTCCAAATTCCTTTCAAACAAGGCATTGAGCTATGGTGGAGGAATTGACAATAATGGAATAATGACAATTGAAAACTCCTATTTCAGCAAGAATTCTGCCTATGGTGCGGGAGCCATTGATAATGGTGGAGACTTAACCATAATCAATTCAATATTTACAGGCAATAGGGCAACTGTAAATGGAGGTGCAATAGACACTAATCAAAACCTGAAGATTATCGGTTCCATATTGGAAAATAATACTGCAGGTGGAGAAGGTGGTGCAGTAATTGCAAGAAGCGATGCCTCCATTAGCCATTGTTCCATAATCAACAATACTGATTCAAAAGGATATGGCATATACAGCATAGCAAACAGCGTTTCATTGGACAATAATTGGTGGGGTTCCAATAATCCTGAATTTGAAAAAATAATTAATATTGACATTTCAAATGAATTCAGATGGATTATAATGAACTTTACTAACATCACTCCATTGAAGCAGAATTCAAAATCCCAATTAATGATCAGCTTCAATCAAACTACCGATAAAAACAATAATTTCTATGATTTAGAAAATTGTTCAAAACTGGCTAATCTTAGAGGAAACATAATTCTTTATGGGGAAAATGAAATCAATAGCTATGAAGTGAATATTGATAATGGAAATCTTTTGAAATCAATTTCTGTTCAATTGGAAAATGATGTTAATGCAACTGTCAATGACCAAACCATTAGCTTAAGAATTTTGGAAAATAATGATGAGGAACATGCAGACAAGGATTCAAATTCCAATGATACTGATCCCAATTCCAAATCATCAGATTCCATAGACAACACAACTGATTTTAGAAAACAGACAGATTTTAATTTGAAAGAATTTAAAATAAGGGATTTGACTAAATCAGTTCAATCACAAGTTATTAGTTCAAAATTAGATAATGATTCAAATGAAGAGACTAATGCTAGTGAAAATGAAAATAAAATGAATTCTAACGATTTGGCAAATAATATTAATTATTTGATACCTATTGCAATTGTTGCATTGCTTTTGTTGATTTTGATTGCATTTAGAAAAAGAAATGACGACGAAGATGAAAATTAACTAAAAAACTAAAAAATTAAAAAATTAAGATAGAATCTTTCTATCTTTTTACTTTTTTTATAATGATATTTCAAGGAATAATAAAAAAACTTTTTTTAAAAATATCTTATTATACCATTCCTGTAGCAACTAAAGTTATATGAGCAATAGCTGCAGAACAAAGGTAAGTTCCTGAAATAACGATTAAGGTAATGACGATTCCTTTCCAACCGATCTTCTTGAACTCTTCCCAATCGTTACCGATTGCAATACCAACATAAGCCAGGAATGCTGTACAGATTGTAGTCAATTCGATTTGGGAAACATAACTAACTATAAAGTCAGCAGTTGGAACACCAGGAATAGCTACTATAATACCGATTAAGCTTATATAAATGATTGCTTGAATATTCCATGGAATAATCCTTTCAAGAGCCATACCTACAATTGTAATGAGTGAAATCAAAAGCATTCCAATGAATGCATCAATTATTGAAGTATGAAATCCTATATAATTTCCCACTGCAACAATAAATGAAAATATTACAAGGAATGTGGCCCATCTTTCAAGTTTACCGATAGTCAAATCATCTGTAGTTGCATACTCATCATGCTTTACCTCTTCAATGGCATAATCATCATCAATGCTTATTATCTCCTCATGCCCTAATATATGGGGAGCTAACCAATTATACATTCTTTCTGCAAGAGGAAGTGAAACAAATATACACATATAAATACCGAAACAGAATGAAAGAAGGTTACTGCATCCTGCAAAAGCCTCTAACTGAGTAGCCATTGATGGGAACATATGCATCAATGGAGCAAGAGCCGCAGCATTCATACTTGCACTACCTACACCTGAAGCCATAGCGTAAGCATATGGGTGCATAGGAATGAGTGAAGCGCTGATACTTGATAAGAAGCTGATGAATGGAGTACCAAGAATGGATCCAATAACAAAAACAGCTAAAACTCCACGAGTCTCTGGGGATTTGAAACCATACTTATCGATGATAACGCCTAAGTTAGGTTCACGACAAATTGAACTTGTCATACCGATAACTTCCCTTCTAAATCCTAAAAACAGTGCGATAGGCAATGCCAAAAGAGTCCCTAAATTACCTATTTGCTGCAAAATCAAAGCAGGGCCCACTTGGAAAATGCTGGATATTGCCTGACCACTTGAAATAGCTAATTTAGTGATTAAAACACCAATGAATAAAACCATAGCCCCTTCAGCTACCTTAGATTGCTTAGGCCCGACAAACTTAATAGGCTTTGCGAGATAAAGAGCCAATCCTAAAACAAGCGCATAGATTAAAGGCAATAATAAAACACTGATGGTATCTGTTATTTTTATCTCCTTAACTCCAATGAACATTGAAATTATAACCAAGACAAATACAACAATGTGTAAGTTATACTCCTTCCATGGAGGTCTCTTCTTAATTGCCCTATCAGTTTTTTCCCTAAAAGGGTGTTGTTGACCATCAGTAATAAAATCCCGCCTAATTTAATGTATACATTAAAACTTTACATAGTAAAATAAGTTATGATTAAAGATTTTATGTTTATTATTTATAAACTAATCTATTTGATTTTTAAAAATTATAAATCATGACAAATTATTGCTAAATTTGATTTGAATTATTGAAAAATAATCAGTTAATTAAAAAATTTATGAAAAAACTTACAAAGATAAGAAAATATTTGAAAATATTAGAAAGATAATTAAAAAAAAGAGAAAATAGATTTTTTAAATCATACCTGTTAAGAGTAAAACTACATTTGCAATGCTTGCAGAACCAAGGTAAGTTCCACTAATTACAATCATAGCAATAATGATTCCTTTCCAACCGATCTTCTTGAACTCTTCCCAATCATTACCGATTGCTATACCGACATAAGCCAAGAATGCAGTACAGATTGTAGTCAATTCGACTTGGGAAACATAATGAACTATAAAGTCAGCAGTCGGAACACCAGGAATAGCCACTATAATACCAATTAAGCTTATGTAAATGATTGATTGGATATTCCATGGAATAACCCTTTCAAGAGACATTCCTATAATTGTAATAAGTGAAATCAAAAGCATTCCAATGAACACATCGCTTATTGGGGTTTTATAACCTACGAAATTTCCAATAGCAACAATAAATGAAAATATTACAAGGAATGTAGCCCATCTTTTAAGTTTACCTGAACTTAAATCCTCTGAAGCAGCATATTTATCATCCTTTACCCCTTCAATAGCATATTCATCATCAATAGTAATCTCATCGTCTTTACCTATAATTGGAGAAAGCCATTTATACAATCTTTCTGCAATAGGCAAGGAAATGAAAATACACATGTAAATTCCTAAACAGAATGAAAGAATATTACTGCATCCTGCAAATGCCTCAAGTTGAGTAGCCATAGCAGGGTACGAATGCACTAATGGAACCAATGCTGCAGCATTCATACTTGCACTACCTATACCAGACGCCATAGCAAATGCATATGGATGGAATGGTATAAGTGAAACACATATGCTTGAAAGGAAACTGATATAAGGAGTACCGATAATTGATCCAATTACGAAAATAGCCAAAACTCCACGAGTCTCTGGAGATTTGAAACCGTATTTATCAATGATAACCCCCAAGTTAGGTTCACGACAAATTGAACTAGCCATACCGATAACTTCCCTTCTAAATCCTAAAAGCAAAGCAACAGGCAATGCAATAAGGGTACCTAAATCCCCTAAAAGCTGTAAAATCAAAGCAGGGCCTACTTGAAAAATAATATTGATGGATTGCCCACTTGAAATAGCCAATTTAGCAATTAAAACACCAATGAATAAAACCATAGCACCTTCAGCTACCTTAGACTGCTTACTACCTACAAACTTAATAGGCTTTGCCAAATAAAGACCTAAACCCATAACCAATGCATAGATTAATGGTAATAATAAAATACTGATAGTGTCTGTTATCTTAATCTCTTTTACTCCAATGAACATCGAAATAATAACTAAAATAAACACAACAATATGTAAATTATACTCCTTCCATGGAGGTCTCTTCTTAATTGCCCTATCCGTTTTTTCCCTAAATGGGTGTGAAGATTGATCAGTAATAAAATCACTCCCAATTATATAAATGAAGTTTTCCAATTTATAAAAAAAAAAAGTCTTTTAATTTTAGTTTTTAGTTTATTACTTATAAACTAATCTATTTTTTCCCCAAAAATGATAAATAATGATTAATAGT
>JAUNXF010000114.1:1649-3854 GCA_030539935.1 Methanobrevibacter sp. | reverse complement strand
TATAAATGATAAATTAATGAATTTTTAAAGATATTTAAACATGCCTTAGGTCAATTTCCCTTCATTTTTTAAAGCTCTGCTAATTAATAGATCCTGATACTCCTCCGGCAAATCATTGAAGTATGCACTGAATCCCCAGACCCTTACAATGAGATTAGGATGTGCTTCAGGGTTTTCTTTTGCTTCAATCAATGTTCTGCTGTCCACAACATTCATTTGCATTTGGAAAAATCCTAATTTAATGCTTGAATAAATGAAATCTACAAACTTATCACTATGATTTTTTATGAAATTCGGTGAAAGCATCAAATCAACCACATTTCCATTGAATTTCGCCCCACCATAATCCAATTTAGATGCAAAGCGCAAAACTTCAGTGAAGTCCTTATTGGTGTCCAATGAAATATGTGTAGATAAAGGTTCGCCTGCCTTTCTTCCATCAAAGGACGCGCTTATCTCTCCACCTGCGCTAATATATGAAGGTGCACTTAAACCAAACTTGATTTTGCCTCCAAATTTGTTAGTGTAAGCATTAAAGCAATCTTCTAAAAATTGAATGATCTCTTGGGAAATATCCAATATCTCTTCATCATCCATACCAAAGCGAGGCTTAAGATTTTTCAAATCATTATAAACTGACTGATACTTGTCTTTTTTAAAGTTATTTTTTCTGATTTTATTTAACTCATTCAAGGAATATTTCCTCTCTTCAAAAACAAGCTTTTTAATAGCATATAAACTATTCACCGTATTTGCAAGTCCTACAGTAGTGATTCCATAATGATTATACTTCGCTCCACCTTGTGAAATGTCCAGATTTTTATCATTGCAATCATCTATAAATAATGAAAGTAGAGGGTCGTTATTCCATTCAATATCATCAAGGAATGCAATCAATTCATCAGCATCCTTTTTTAGATAATACTTATATGAATTAAACAATTCATCAAAGCTTAAAATATTATCCAAGAATTGCTCTGTTTCACCATCAAAAAACTCATTTAAAGGTTTTAAGAATGAAATGAAATTGATATTGTTTTGTTCAAATCCTTTTCCAACAGCAGAAGGTTCCCAACAAGCGGAAACGACATAGTTATTTGCATCTTCCTTATCATATCCAAATTCAATCATCTTGCCAATAACCACTTCATCGTTAGAAAACAATGGACTTCCTATTCCCGTATTGATGGTTTCCAAGGACAATTCAATCAAATCACGGGGAGTTTCTTCACTTACCCTAAGCAATACTTTAGGATCCGGCAATTGAAGGTCTTTTATTGCTTGAATGAACATGTAAGTTAAGTCATTATAGAAATAGTACTCTCCGTATTCATCATCATATTTTCCACCGAGAATAATGGCTTGGCCAGTATCTCCCATTAGGGTTGCACTCTTATACCAATAATAAGTGTGCAATGTCTTTAAGAAAGATTTAATTAAATCATATACCTCTTCCTGAGTGATGAAACCACTGTTTAAATCATCAAAATAGTAATCCTCAAGAATTTTATCCAATCTTCCAAGCCCATTTAAGCCGTGACCTGTTTGCCATAATAACTGATTGTAGAATAAGATACGTTGCAGTGCCTCTTCAAAGTGTTCTGCAGGCTTATCAATCATGTTTTCAAAATAACGGGCAAATTTAACCCTATCAGTATGATTTGAATTTCTTAATTTCTTAATTATCCTATAAATCAATAATTCAATACCATCAAGAGTATCCAATTGGTTTTTAATAAAATCGGAACTTAAATCACGGGCAAAACCACGGCCTGCTTTAGGATGGAAATAAAACTCATTATATTCATAAACTGAAGTTTTAAGAACTTTGGAATAATCTATTGATATGTTATCAATGATATGGCCATCTTCAGATAAGTTCTTGAATTCATCTAAAAAGAATATGAATCCGGATTTGGGAATGTGAATATCCACTTTTCTAAATAGATTCTTGATTTGTGTTCCTTTGTTAAATTTAGTGCCAGTAACATAGAATCTGTGCATATTCTTTGCCAAATAGCTGCTGGCTTTCTCTTTACTGCCAAACCTTCTAGTTAATCTACGAAGTAAAAAAGCTAAAGTTATGGACCTCTTGCCCATTGAATTATCCTGTGCCTTATGATAAACAGGTTTTGCGATTTTCCTTAAAAAACTCATGTTTTAGCTCCTTTATTCATAGTATTTAAAAAAAGAATAGAATAATAA